>CAZZVG010000129.1:0-9586 GCA_964657295.1 Iningainema sp.
CCCAATTCAGCCGTCTTCAGGGCGAGGCGAGAAGATGAATATTCTCGATTGGCACTAATTAAAAATTATCGAAGCACCCTCTCCCAGGGTGATTCTTCACAAGGTAGACGCGTAGAAATGCAGATTTTATCTCGATTTCGCGATCAAAAAAATCGAAGTCACTTTAAATTTTCCGGAAGAAAGGTATCTCGATTTATTTTTATGCCAATTTTGTCTTTAAAGGGTAATATAACGATTTCAAGAACTGCTGTACCAAGTTCACCAGTTTTGCCTTTACCATTCTCTACGGGAGGAGATTGGGGAGGGCTTCAAAAAATTTCTCAATTACAAGAGTCAAAAACAAGAGGAGAACTGATTGCTGAGGAAGAGGCTTTCTCGCACACTTATGATAAATTGTATCGACCAGCAGAAGATAAAGAGAGAGAAGAGTGGGAAAGAAAGCAAAAAGGAAAAGCTTTTCGAAAGCGCTTTTCGCCTGATAAAGGATTCAAAAGAAAAGCATGTTACAAGAATTTTTTTGAAACCTTTAAATCCGCATCACGGTATGATTTAAGTGAATTGGGTCGCGAGAAGATTAATACAAAACTTGGTATCTATGTTACTGAACGGCAGCTTACCGCTTTAGATATCAACGCGGCTAGCAACTGGCTTCAGCGATTGAGACGAGGTGAGAAAGATGTTGATGACATTGATCACTCTCAAAATAGACGGGTACGTACATCAGGTGAGCTTTTACAAACTCAATTTGAGAATGGAGTTGACCGATTAAAAAAAGTAGCATGGGGAAAACTTAAAGAGCTTCGTCCTTTCGAGCTTCTTTCAGATAACTTATTCCATTTACGTCGTCAATCTTTTCCAAATAAGACTAGCAACCCTATTAATATTTTCACCTATCCCGTGAAACAAGAAGTATATAAAGAGAGTAAGTTTGTTAAGCCATCTCTCGAAAGAACATTTGTTGAGACAACTTTTGACAGACGCAACAAACGCTTTGACCAAACTGAAGCCCATTCAGCCTCTAAGAGCATGGTCTCTGTTAAGGAGATCTTAAGTACAAAGCCAATCAATGGCGCCTTGCGGGAATTTTTTGGTTCAAACCCATTGTCACAATATATGGATCAAACTAATCCTTTAGCTGAACTGACGCACAAACGTAGAATTAGCTCCTTAGGAATCGGGGGGGTAAGTCGTGAATCAGCTGGAATGGCTATTCGGGGAATACATCCTACGCACTATGGGCGAATATGCCCAATTGAAACACCAGAGGGAAAAAATGCTGGTCTTGTTAATTCCTTAGCTTTTTATGCTAAAATCGATAAAAAAGGATTTATAAACACTCCTTATTATAGGGTAGTTAAAGGTCAAGTTCAACAAGAGCTAGGCTTTTCCTTCTATTCTGCTAAAGAAGAACTCATGACTGGTTTACATATTGCCCCTAGTGATTTACAACAATCTTGGACTGACGTTTTTGCAACAACGTCTGTGCCCGTGCGCGTCTCTGACAATCTTTTGGATATCTTCAAGAAAGTAAACTCTAATCAAGTGGATTGTATTTGTATATCACCTATTCAAATGATTTCAGTGGCCACATCATTAATACCTTTTTTAGAACATAATGATGCCAATCGCGCTTTGATGGGGTCTAATATGCAACGTCAAGCAGTACCTCTTATGATCCCCGAAAGGCCGCTTGTCGGAACAGGCCTTGAATCACTAGTTGTAGCGGAATCAGGACATCTTATACAGTCACAGCTTACTGGCTTTGTTTCTCATGTAAGCGCCGACACGATTGTAGTTGAAGCTTTATCCTGTTCAAGCAAGTTACTTTGTGCTGAATGGTTATTGCGGTACAACACACAATTTACTAATTATCTTCAAATTAATAAATATGCAAAAGGCGCACTAACAGTTGAGTTGCCTAAACAGCGTTCAGGGTATCTGAAGATGAACCAGAGATTACTTCACCAAACAGAAATAAAATCCAATCGAAAAACGGTTCCGGTAACATCGAATAAATCCTTGACCAATCCGTACAGTATTGGTCAGGAATCAGAGATTGATCGAGTAAAAGCCCATTCAGCCCCGAAGCAATCCCTACGGGATTGGTCCAAGGCGACCCTTTTCAGGGCGAGGCGAAAAGATAATTTTATTACTGTAGGAGGTCAGTCAGAAGGCTTCGCTATTTCACTACCACGATCACTACATGATCGTGGTAGTGAAACAGCGATCAGTAGCGAAAATGAGAGAAAGTCTGATCAACGCTATTGGATGCCTAGCTTGTCCCAGAACTTAAGTAAGCTCGGCAGCTATAAAAAACAGTATTGTTTTAAACCCGTTTTACTTAACAACAACAAATATACGCCAATAGTTGGTAGTGAAAATAGGGACCCGAAGCAAGCACTCCAAAAGCAATTATTACCTCTTGGTAGGAAACGTCGAACTTGCTTAGCGCCAGCTTTTCACGTTGAAAAGCGTTTTGGGTGCCTACTTCAGAGTAAGGACAAAATTAACTGTACAACCTTTACGGTTAAAACACGGAGAAACAAAAATATTCGATCAACGAGCTTTAGTGCACATAGTGTGCAAAGGCTCGTCGATCAACTTTCAGTTCAATCCACTTGTGCCGATCAAACGACGTCTCGATTAACTAGCATGAATCAGATACTCTCGCTAAGCGCCGACACAGAAGTATTCGCTCAGAAATTACTACCTTTACCGCATGTTGTCAAAAGTTTTGATCGCTCGAATCAAGATACATGTTTGACACAAAGAGCATTAGTTGATGAGGGTGATTGGGTACAGCAAGGCGACATATTAACTGATTGTTCAGCAAGTGAGAAAGGTGAATTGGCAGTTGGTAAAAACATATTTATAGCATATCTTCCTTGGGAAGGGTACAACTTCGAGGACGCGATTGTTATTAGCGACCGCTTAGTGCGAGAGCACATTTACACTTCTCTGCACATTGAAAGGTATGATTTTGAAGCACAAGATCTTAAAGAAGAGGATGAATGGTTTACAAATGATTTACCTGGTGTACCAAGAAATAAGGTTGAGCATTTAGATGAGTTTGGCTTGCCAAAGATTGGCAGCTTTGTAAAAGAAGGAGACATACTTGTTGGAAAGATAAAGTATTCAAACAAAAAACCGTCAACGCCGTATGAAAGACTTCTTTGTGACATTTTAGGGGAAAAGAATTTTTCTGCGCGAGATGCGTCTTTATACGTTCCAAGAGGGGTACAAGGCAGAGTTATAAAACACAAAGTCATCTCTTTTTTTGAAAAGGAGGTAGATAGCAAAATTTCGACATCTCTCTTAAACAAGCGTTCCAATGTGTACCAAGAGGTAGATGGGCAGAAAAAGGCGACTTCCCTAGAAAAAAGAAGATGGCCTAAAATGGTACACATATTTTTAGGGGAAAAACGCCCTATCCAAGTCGGAGACAAGATGTCAGGGCGTCATGGTAACAAAGGAGTAGTCGCCACTATTCTTCCTAGGCAAAATATGCCATATCTAGCCGATGGTACTCCAATTGATATGATTTTAAATCCGCTCGGTGTTCCATCACGTATGAATGTGGGACAAGTTTTTGAGTGTTTATTGGGTTTAGCTGGCACATATTTGGCCCAAAATTTTAAGATGACAGCTTTCGACGAATTGTATGGAGTTGAAGCTTCACAGAGTCTTGTGTATTTAAAACTTTATCAAGCTCGATTACATAGTGGACAAAATTGGTTATTCCAAGTTGATTTTCCTGGGAAAACCCGTCTAATTGATGGGCGATCAGGGGACTGCTTTGATCAATGGATTACGGTGGGGAGAGCGTATATGTTGAAACTTATTCATATGGTAAATGAAAAGATTCATGCACGATCTACAGGACCTTACGCTTTAGTCACGCAACAACCTTTACGAGGTCGCTCACAAAAGGGAGGACAAAGATTAGGTGAGATGGAGGTTTGGGCGCTTGAAGGATTTGGGGCAGCTTATACTTTACAAGAGATTTTAACAAAAAAATCTGATGACATAGTAGGTAGAAAAGAGATTGCAGCCTCTATACTCCCTCGACCAGTTTCCGCATTAGATATGATTGACCCCTTTAGTCGAATAGAAGACAACAAATTAGTACTGGGACAACCAGAAATATTTAAAGTGTTAGTATGTGAACTTCAAGCACTATGTTTAGATGTTGGTGTGTATTCTTTAACAACAGAATCTTTTCAAAGAAGCTTCCTTGGAACAGTCAATTAATAATTTAAGGTTGTTCTTCGCTGTTTGCCCCTGTAAAGCCATCTTTTCGCTTTCTTCCCAGAAGATAGTTAGCATTCTTCTAACCTGAAAATTGTTCAGCCGAAATACTGTTTTCCCCCTCTCCTCGGTGTGATCAGACCCCGTCTTAATTCATCCCAAACCAATAATTGGTTTGGGATTGGTCATGGATTGGTCAGGGATTGCTTTGGGAAGAAATTTCTCTAATCTGCGTGGGCTCTCGACTATTCCACAAATCGATTATTATTTTCTTACGAGCCACTACCTCCAGGTAGTAACTCGTAGAAAAGTGCCATTTTTTTGATATAAATATAAATTAGATGCGGAGAGTACTTTTCATATATCTGTGTCTAGCGAGAAAGTTAGGAGTTGGTCAGACTTCTCCGTTCAGGGATCGACCTAAAAGGAAAGCCAGAAAGGGGTTGCTTGGCGGGGAAGACACGAAAATTGGATTGAAAGACATTTATCCAATAATTTTTGAGATTATATTATATAGGTAAATGAATCAGAGATTGATCGACTAAAAGGAGATGATAAATATGCTTAGCACTCAAGCCAAAAGGGAATTGAAAATTAATCAGCGACGCATCCTAATTGATTCAATTGAAATAGGTGTCCCATCACCTGAGCAAATCCTGTTGTGGGGAAAACGACAATTACCTAACGGTCAAATAGTGGGTCAAGTCAAAAATTCTAAAACCGTTAATTATAAGAAATTTATCCCACTTCGAGATGGCCTTTTTTGTGAACGAATATTTGGGCCAATTACAAGCCTTGTGTGTGCTTGTGGTAAAAGGCAACCTAGCGCTCAAATAACTTTTTGTGAGAAATGTGAAGTGGAATATACCGATCAACGCAGCCGAAGATATAGATTAGGTTATATCCCATTAGTTTCTTCGGTAGCACACATTTGGTACTTAAAGGGTCGACCTAGCTACCTTTCACTTTTTTTGGGGAAACGAAAAAAACGAGTGGTTTCACTTGCTTATTGTAATGCTTATTTAGTTGAACAGGCTTTTTCTTCAGTAAAAATGCCATTTCAGCTTTTAGAACGGGAGAATCATGGTATAGAAGAGCATGCAGAACAGATTAAGGGGTTGACCAGAATTCGTCATTTTTCTGACCATTTTTACAACTCCACATTGATTAAGCCGCAACTTAACTCAGACCCTCTTTTGAATATAAACAAAGCTCAAAATGACAGAAAGGTGAGACAGCGCTTGGAAGGCAGACCACTTCCACGAATCAATTCAAATAGTCACAATAAAGAGCGCTACTTATATGAAAGAAAACATTTTAGAAAAACAAATCTTATTTTGACAGCTAGCACATTGAAAGATATAGTTCAAAAAAATAATACGCATTTAAAAACTATACTTTCAACTGACATATCTCGAATTATAAATACAAATTTAGAATCTAGCCTCTCTAAAGAAAAATTGTCAAGCTATAAGAATCAAATCCAAATCACTAACTTTCAACGACTCGAGAGTCGTAGTAACACCCCATTTAGTCTTGATCGGACAAAGTCTCGATCAACTCAGTTGGATCAGACAAAGTCTGATCCCTTTTCCGAATCCACAACTGTCAACGCACCTGTTTTACAAAAATTGAAAGAATCTAACAAAACAGAAGAATCATTCATATTAAATGCTGATTTGCATCTACCTGGTGGCACACCAACAAAAGGTCGAAGCGTTTATACTCGAGCTCAAACACTACCTTTCTTACCCAGTCTTGTTTGTAAATACAATTTACGAGATGAATTACTAGATTTTTTAAACTCTTCTCCCTGGGATGAAGATATGCCAATCCCTTTGTATTGTAGCGTTAGTCGATGGCATCCATTGCGAGATGTCCACAAGTTTATGGCTGAACAACCGTTCCGTCACTTCGATAACAGTCAGAAGACTGAAAAGTTGTCGATTCAAAAGGAATCTAGTAAAGCGTTGATTAAAAATGGTGAACAGGAAGATCCTTTTTCTAAGAACAAAGAAGCCACTTATATTGTAAGTGGGACACAACAATCTACAACAAAAAATGGTTTAGTAAGATGCTTAGCAATAAAAGAGAGTACAGTGTCTTTAAGAAAAAGCTTGCTTACGATGTTTTTTAAATCAACTCGTTCTTTTAAAAGAGATCATTCAGCTATTGCTCTTCGATCGAGTCATTTTTTACAGTTGCACTTAGATACCCTTTTAACCCAATTTTCGCTTCAACTTGATGTGAATCACCCAGAGACAACCCCCCAAAATGATAATTCAATCTCATCGGCAGCTTTGAATAGTAATCTGAAAGCTGTATTAGGAACTTTGCGAAGCAAACTCTTCTTAGAGGGTTCAAAAGGCACAAAATTTCTAATATCCGGTACAAAGTCGCCCTTTACCCGAACTGCGTTGTCGGGCAGCTTTCCACTTACCAATCAATTAACTGGCGTTAATCAGATTTCATATCCAGGATATGAAACCCATTTTAATCGTTCTACGTCCTCTCAGAAGGCAGCTATCCAAGCTCATCCAAAAAAATCAACTAGTAGTAATAATGTTTCAAGCTCCCCTTCTTTTTATATGCCTAACCAATCCCGTAGGGATTGGTTCGGGCAACTGAGGGGGGATAATTTTCTAAACGGCAAAGAGGGTTATCAGTTACTTGCAGAGTTGGGGACATCGACTAAAAATTTAAATAGAAAGATAAGTATTAATTCTAGCAATTCTGTCAATCATAATATTGAAGAAAGGGTAAAGGTTGAGGAAAAGCGATTAGTAAATACTGTTTATAATTTGTTAGAAAAAGACAAGCAGGAGCTTTTGAAAAGCAATCAAGCAAGTAAAAATGCTTTGCTTTCTCCTTTTTTGATCGTTCCGCAAAGTCATCATTTTATACGTTTAGAAAATACTTTTTTCCCTTTGTCAAAAGTGAGTCCTACAAATTCGACAAAGTTCCAATTAGACAAAGGTAGCCCTGGATTGCCCGAACAAAGCTCAGAAAAGCTGAAGCATATTCAAAGAGCAGAGAAGCGAAAGAATATTTTTCTTGACCAATCATCTGAGGAATTAAAAAAAGGTATCAATAGAGAATTACACAGTGATCATTCTCTAAGCAAGTCAAGCGTTCAAATACAATTTCCAAATGGACGATCACAAATGCTTTTTAAATCAGGAATTCATCTTCTCGCCTCGCCCCTGACCAATCCCGTAGGGATTGCTTCGGGGATGAATGGGGTCGCCCCTGACCAATCCCGTATCGGGCTTCCAGTCGATCAATCTCTGATTCAATCTTATTCAGTATTTGAGAGTCCTAGCGACAAAGCTAATCTTTCATTAGACTCACCGACTTTTAGTCGACCAATCTCTGATTCATCTTCTTCAACATCCTACCCGGATGTTTCGACAAGCTCGAAAACAGAACACATAATTAGCCAGGATAATCCCAGCTCGTCTCTTGCTACCTCTTCTTTTCACCCTCAATCTCAGTTCTCGAATTCATCTGCGAAATCACCTGAAAACAGTATGAGATCCAAAGCAACCGAAACAGACTTCGAGTTCACAGGAAAGGGAAGAAGTGCGGAAAATCTTTGGACCAGTATGGATCAAGTTAAAGCAAAAAGAAAAAGAGGAAAAAACAAAGAAGCGGATCTGCTTGCGCCATTGGAATTGGTAGCAATTCGTGAGATATTGTCATATACTGGCGGTGGCGCTTTAGAGCGCCTTTTGCAGCGTTTTGATACCAAGTTGTTTTCGAGATTTCTTTTGGCTGATATCCAAGCTGCTCGGTCTGTTTATAAAAAAATAATAACAGTTGTTAATAATTCGCCTAACAAAAAAGAGAAAAAGGCACTTACTCGGCTTTGTCGTCGAATCTACCGAAACGCACGTCGATTAAAAATAGCTCAGTTATTCGCTCGAAATCAACGTCGACCTGAATGGATGATGATTTCAACATTGCCGGTGTTACCACCAGATTTGCGTCCCATTTTGCAAATGAGCGAAAGTTTAGTTGTTGCGTCAGATTTGAATAATTTATATCAACGGGTTATTTATCGAAACAATCGGTATCACAAATTACGTTTTATTGATTTCAATCTTGTTACGGCTATACAACGACTAATCCAAGATGCAGTAGATCGATTGATTGAGAATGGAAAAGGGGGGTCTAAACCGTTTTACACATCTACCGGCCGCCCGCTCAAATCACTTTCGGATACCTTAAAGGGGAAAAAGGGAAGATTTAGGTTAAATTTACTAGGTAAAAGGGTCGATTTTTCGGGTCGATCAGTCATTGTTGTTTCACCAAATTTAAAAATTCACGAATGTGGATTGCCGAGAGAAATTGCGCTTGAATTGTATCATTATTTTTTACTTCGACAATTTATGTTGAAAAAGCAGGCTTCAAGCATTGTGATGGCAAAAAAACTTATAAAAGAGCGAAAGCCAGCAATGTGGGACATGCTTCGAGATATTATTTATCACCACCCTATACTTTTAAACAGGGCTCCTACTCTTCATAGACTTGGCATTCAAGCGTTCCAACCGAGATTGGTGCTTGGCAGCGCAATCTTGCTCCATCCTTTAGTTTGTTCCGCTTTTAACGCAGATTTTGATGGTGACCAAATGGGTATTCATCTTCCCCTTTGTCTTCAAGCACGGGCTGAAGCATGGGATTTGTTGTGGTCACGGAACAATTTATTATCACCAGCTACAGGCCAACCAATGTTAGTGCCTAGTCAAGATATGGTTTTAGGTTTTTATTACATGACTGCCTTGTTTACGCCGCCTTCATTACAAAGAAAGCGTAATTCTCCGAACAATGGTGTAGATCCATTAATTCTTTCCAAAATCGGGCGAAAGGACGAATACGATTCAAGGCAGCTAAATCCGAGAGCTATGCCTTCGGGAGGAAAAGTGTTGTTTAGGGAGGGTAAAGTAGCGCTTCCTGATAAACGCGGACTCGCCAATGCCGGCGAGCCCGCGGAAATTGTTGGTCTGGAGCACCTCGCTTTGAGATCCATTTTTCTGAGTCGTTTTGAAGTTGTGTGTCAATTTCAAAAGGGTCAAATTGGGCTTCACACTCCAATTTGGTTAAAATGGAATGGCAGGGTAGAGAACGATGAAAAAGGTGAAACGCCATTAGAACTTCGTGTTAACACTTTTGGTAGGAGCACGCAGATTTATTCAAAATACAAAAAACAAAGCGATAAAAGTACAGGCTCATCCGCATTATATGTTCGAACGACAGCTGGAAGAGTGTTGGTAAATGATATTATTTTTTCAACTCATGCTTCGTAGAAAATTGTACGTTAGCACAATGATTCGGAAAA
>CAZZVG010000130.1:0-9551 GCA_964657295.1 Iningainema sp.
ACTGTTGCTTGGGTGTCGTCTGGGGCGATCGCGTCTCTGACGGGTTCACTTCTGTGTTGCCCTAGTTGCACGAGCATCGGTAGTCCCAACCGAGCGGCAACAGATGAGGGAATTTCATCGGCAGCTTCAATCGCCTTAACGAGTTTGCGAACTTGAGTTTTCTCTAAGTTAGCTGACTCTATCAGCTGATTAAATTTGCGCTTAGCACCCGCCTTTGTTTCAGCAAATATTCTCCCAGCATCTAAGAGGAGATTGTTCGCTTGTTCCCACAACTCGGCGGCTCTTTGAATGTCGGCGTCGGGAGAAGGCGTGGGGGCTAGAGTGAGGGGTGGGGCGCTCGCTGTTGCTAGTACCATGCTATGATTGCTCCTGCACAATAATTCTATGTAAGACGCCTCGCAAACTGGCTAGTCAGGGGGCGTCTTTCTTAGTTCTTTGAGCTTGCTTGGATACGTTAAATACATGGAGGCTCACGCGTGTGGAGCAATTACGGTCCCAGAGCAAAAATCATTTGCTCTCTTTACAGAAGCCAGAGCCTGGGGTCTGCAATCTAACGGCAGTCCCATTGCTTTGCATACCAAGGCAGCAGCAAAGTGGCTGATGGTAATCCTACGGCTTTCGTAATCCATGACTTACTTTCGCCTCCTTCCTTCCGCTAAAAACTTCACTTGCATCAGGGTTTTGATGATTGCGAAGAGCCGGAGAATGCATTTTCCGGCAACACTAGCCTTTGTTGTGTGTCGTTTTTTGGTTCAACTAAAAATATATTAGTTGATAAGTTCAACAAAAATCAACAAAGTTGAATAAAAGGAAAAATGTTTTAACACGTTTATGCTTGAAACAGAGTTCAGATCAACACAAATGCATGGCGACAAATAGGGAGCGGGTCATGTTCACCTGTGAACCAAAAACAAAGGAGGAATTAGAAGCTTGGGCAAATGAGACGGGACGTACTCTTAGTAACTTGTGTGAGCAGATTATTTTGGATTCGATCGCCGCTCAGCGAGGCAAAAATCTTCGCACACCTACACAGCCAGACGAACGTGAGCCGACGGATATTCACGAATTAGTACGGGAAAACCGCAACAGGCTCAAAGGATTAGGGATCAAGAACCTCGCGGCTATAGCCAGAGGTGAAGTTCTGCCCACTAAGCACGACTTCCGATCAATCATCTCAGCTTTGGAAGTTCCTGATGACTTGCAAAAAGAACTCTGGACTAAAACCTATAACGGCAATGGCAACGATCACCCTAAAAAGGGAGCAACCAATGGAGCTACTTGAATTAGGGTTGTGTTGCAAAAAACTGCTTGAGAACAAATGGATACTTAGATCGAAGGATCAGGTTATGCAGCAACGACGGACTATCTCAGAGTTAGGAAAACCCCATCAAAACGATGGGGCTAGAGTACATCTGTACTGTTAAGAATTGGGAGTTGGATATCGGGAGTTGGGAGTTAGGCAATCGCTTCTGGTAACGTTAGCTAGCTGTCTCGATAGGTAGTAGTCGGATGCTGATTTTGTCTTCGAGATACTCCCTTCCCGCTCTTATGATTACCTATAATGTAAGTAAAAGTGTTACATGAGGTGACGAGGGGAACATTATGGGTGAGTATGTGAGAAATCGAATATTCCAACTATGCGATCGCCAGCTTAATTTGGACTTGTAGTAAAAACGATACTACAAGCATCAAAAAGATTAATTCATTCTCCTTCCCAGATTACTAAACCAAAGTAACCTTTCACTCCCCCCATGCGCGTGGCAAGAAAATTAGCAAGTTTGCACGTAGGGAAAGAATCTTGGCTCAAAAGAGGGTAATGTAAGGCAAGAGCGAGATGCTGAGTCTTCATGAATCCACTAAGTAAGGATGACCTATCACAAATGAACCAGGAGTACTTCCAATCTCTGGACAAGGAGAGGTTGGTGGTAGTGGCAGGTAATCTACACGCCCTAGCTGTGGAACAATTAGAGCGATTAGAGAAGGCATCTTTACGGGGGAAGTTTCCCCCGTAAAATGCCGCCTGAATTCAACCAATAGTTCAAAGCCCCCATCATCAGACAGTCCCTTTGTTGAAGAAGCAGTAGCGTTTGAGAGTGAAAAGACACAGACGGCTAATCAGGAGAAAAATCTCACTGACACTGAAGAGCTGGAGACACAGAAGCAGAAGGTAGAGGAAAACCAAAAACATTCGTCAAAAGCTCAAGGCTTTGAGAAAAAAAAGCCGGGAAAGCAACCAGGAGCTAAGGGGATGTGGCGGACAAGTCCCTTAGTTCCAGAAATTACGATTCCTCATTACCCAGACAGTTGTGCCGCTTGTAATGCTCCTGTTGTTTTAGGCTCAGATAGTAAGCCCTATATGGGGTACTACGCTTTAGAGCTAGAAAAACGGGAATCTGGTGTTGAGGTGATTTGTCAACTGCACTATTACTATGAAGCAATTTGTGAGTGTGGACACCAGACAAAAGCAATACCAGGTGTTGGGTATATTTCTGTGGTGGAGGGAAGGAGCAAAGATTTACAGTTGCAGGAATATGGACTGGTCGGACCGAGGAAACGCCACCTTGATCGCTAGCCTTGCGGTGCGCTACCGGATGTCCCGACCGAAAATTCAAGAATTCTTATTTGACTGGGTGGGTGTAGAACTCAGTATCGGCACTCTATAGCGGTTCTCAGTTGGGTGCAATATAGTAGCAACAGTGGGTGAACCAACCAACAATGTCTTTTTTAGTAACTGTTTCTAAGGCTTCTGTGATCGCTTGATCTAATTCTTGATATGTCCTGGCTGCTTGCGATAGCGAAGCGCTGCTGCGAAGCGCAGATCGCAAAAACTCCTTGACCTTTGACCAACAGTTTTCGCGCTTGAGAAAAATCAGGAGAATAAGGAGATAAATATATCAATTTAGCTCCCACAGCTTCTATAGCTTCTTTAATACCAGCAACTTTGTGAGAACTGAAATTATCCATGACCACACAAGCGCCAGTCCAAAGTTGAGGTACTAAGACTTGAGTGACATAAGTATAAAATGCATTTGTATCTGTGCTACCCTGAAATGTCATAGATGCAATAATCCCCTCCATGGACATAGCCCCAATCATTGTCACATTTTTTCCACGTCCATCTGGGCGATCGCCAGTCCTCACGACTACCTTTGCTCGAACGAGCAAAGTGTCGAGTCATAGCGATGTTAACTCCCGCTTCATCAATAAATACTAGGTCAGCTAGGTTTACGGATCCAATAATTGTCCAATACTCTACTCTAAGTTTTTGTACTCGCTCGGTATATCGCTCACTCGCATGAGTTGTTTTTTTTTGCGAGTTAGATTCAGCTTTTGGGTGATTCTCTTGAGTTGTGGCTCGACTTATTTTCACAAAGCGCCTTTTCCTGTAAGCGATCGCACAACGATTGGCAGAGTGGCATCGTTATCTTCCTCCACCAAGAGCGCAACCAAAGCCATTTGTTCGCTGTTTAATTTGGCTTCTTGACCTCCGGAATGCGGCTTTGCTTCGATTGTGCCACGCTCATCGGAATCGCCTCAGCAGGCTCTGAACAAAACTTAAACTCACACGCTTCTCGTTTCGCCAGTTGTCGTTGAGAGCCTTCTTCATTGTTGTGGGCATCAATGACTTTTTGGCGTAGATCAATGGAGTAAGCTTTCATATCGATACACATGGTTATTGATATACTCCATCCTCCCACACTTTATTTCACTCAAGTGAGAACCGCTATAGATCGGTGCATCCGAGAAGTAGGTATTGCTTGCGTTCCGGTGGTTGAGAAGTTAATTGAAGAACTGCAAGCAGCAGCGGTGATTCATCTTGACGAAACTCCCTGGTATGAGAAAGGGAAATTCTGCTGGTTGTGGGTGGCTATTACCAGCACAATTGCGGTGTACCATATTGGCAGTCGCAGAAAGGAAGAATTGCTGCACCTAATTACTGAGGCTTTCATCGGTTGGTTAGTCACCGATGGTTATGGGCGATTAAGCAGTTATAAGAAACGGCAACACTGTAAGCGCACACTTGATTCGCAAAGCGATCGCAATAACCCAAGCTGTTGATCAACAGGTCAGTGATTTAGGACAGTGGCTTTTAGAAGAGTTGAGGGAATTAATACAAACGCTCTCTGATGGCGACGGGGATAACAACCATGACCCAGTCCCCGGTCGCCTCTACCGGGTCTGCCGACTGGCTTCCACCGCAGAACATCCCAAATTGAAAGCTCTGGCACTCATTGATTTTAAGGGACTGGGATGTCGTAGTTGCATTTGTCCATCATCCCGGACTGCCACCCACCAATAATGAGGCTGAACGTGCCCTCAGACATGCGGGGAAGAGCACGGCGCATTAGCTATGGTACACGTACATCCGAAGGCAGTTTGGCTTATTGTTCTCTTTTAAGTGTCATTGAAACCTGTCGCTTGAGAAAAGTTGATCCTTGGTCTTACATTGCCCAAGTGATTGCTCAAGGTCGTAAGGGAATATTACCTCCTCCTATTCCCGTTGCTCTTCAAGTTGCTGCGCTATAGGGGGGAAGTGAAAGGTTACAAACCAAAGTGTAGATGTGTTGAATCGTGTTTTGAATTTGTTCGGGTGTCTGAATTTGGTCAGATTTAAAATAATTTTCTAGGTTCTCTCGGACTTGTTGAATGTTTATATGAACAGGCTGGTGATGTAAAAGTTCAAGTCTTAAAAGATGAATAAGATATTCAGCTAAATTAAAATCTGGTGAATAAGGAGGAGTATAAATAAATTCTACCAGGATTTTATCTTTAATATCTAAAGTAGAGAGGTGGGCTGATAATTGAGCTTGCATTTTCTTTTTATGTGTGGAGTTATTATCTAAGATAATGCTCAGTTTATTAAATCCTTGCTCAACACAATCCAAGGCAAATTCAAAAAAGTAATTTGAGACATCTTCCGACGCGCGATTTTTCTGTCAATTTTAAATATTCTTCTCCTGTAATAGCATCTACAGCTAGCATTCCATTTAACTTATTCCTTCGAACTTTTTCATTACTCAGTACTTGAGGACGTGTATTTTTCAAAGCCCATCCATAAAAAATGCTCGGACGGTCGTACACTGCAAATTCATCAAAAAATACTATTTTTTCTTTTTCTTCCAGAGATTGTAGTTTTTTTTTAGATTTGAGACAAATTCCTTTTGTTGTTCTTTATCTGCGTTCTCATAATCTCGATGTGCTTTTTGATATGACAACTTTAATTCATCCAATATTTCATATATGCGAGTTGTTTTTAGTTTCACTTCCCATCGAGCTTCAATCACACTGCTAATAATTTTACCTGTCCAAATATTTTTATCTATACCATAGTCACTTGGCTTCTGTTCCAGCAACATTCTTTTTAGTTCTTGACACTGTTCTATGTTTAGTTTCGCTCTCGTCTTGATGGGTTATTGATTTGACTAATTCATTTAAACCACCTCCCTTGAAACTTACATATCCAAGTAGATAATGTTTTATAACTACAACCTATAATTGTTGAAACCTCTGTTCTATTATAAGCAGGATACAGAGGTTTCCAATTTGACTCAAGATAGAAATTTCATTCTTACATTGCTCCCAGAAAATTGTCGCCGCTATTACAACTTTGTAACTTAGTTTTTTTCTGTAATTTTATATTTTTTTTTGATAATTGGACTATTTAATTTTATTATTAGTCCTAAATCATCATGTTTTTTTCTACTTATATATCTGGTTTCAATAAACTATATTTATTTTAATTCCCAAAAACTATAGGATTATATTATTAATTGAGTCGTGAATTCCTTCGATTCTTTATTGCTTCTTATTGAGAATATAATCGACACTACTTTTACCTTTTCAAATACATGTTTTTAGAAGTTATGTATTATTTTATTCTCTTTTAATTCATTTATTTCCGTAATAACCGATTGTGACAGTTGTGGGTGCGGAATGTGGGATACATTAAACAGATGCCGACTGTTGGTCGTCCCGGGAAGAGCAGGCGACCACACTGCCTGGTCTCGACAGTCACGCGGGGATCGATTTAGAGGCTATTGGTACTCCTGCCCCAACAAAGGTTAACTCATATCTTGAATATCTTAAGCAAGAGCCAGAAGATGTACCTGTGATTATAGGCCATTAATTGTAGCTACTGGCTTGACGAGTAAACATCAAGTGATACTGTCCACCTAGCGCCATCAGTTCCTCATGAGTTCCTTGCTCCAGAATCTGACCGTGTTCTAGTACGACTACCCGGTCTGCAAGTTTTGCCAAGGCGAGGCGATGGCTGACGACAACGGCGATTCTACCTGTTGCTAAAGTGCGAAAGATGCTGTAAATCTCATGTTCCGTTTTCGGGTCAAGGTTAGCCGTTGGCTCATCTAGCACGAGTAGTTCAGCTTGAGACAGTCGGAGCAACGCACGCGCTAGAGCCATCCGTTGCCATTGTCCCCCCGATAAATCCACACCTCCTTCGAGCTGTTTGCCCAAGAGGGTTTCCATCCCTTGATCTAGCTTCTCAATGACGTCGGTCATACCAGCTTTGGCAATTGCTTCAATGATCGCGCTGTCGTCCTGGAGTTTGGGAAGACAGCCAAAGGCAACATTCTCCCGCACGGTGGTGGGGAAGCGAGCGTAATCTTGCATGACTACGGCAATACGCGCTCGCAAATCCTCTAACGAGAGAATACGCAAATCCTGCTCATTCCATAAAATTGCTCCCAGGCTAGGATCGTAGAGCCGACACAACAGCTTAGCTAGAGTCGTCTTGCCCGCACCATTTTCTCCCACCAGCACAATCATCTCGTTGGGGTGAATTGTTAAGTTGATGTCCTTCAGTATGGGGCTAAAGCTGTTGGGATAGGTAAAGGATAGGTTTTGGATTTGAATTCCAGTCTGCGTTGTGTTCAAGGGAATCCGCTGCCTTAAGGGCGGGGTCACCCCGCCCCTACTTTCTTGGGTTAACTGCGGCTGTAACTCCAAAAGCTGAAAAATGGGGCTTGTCCCCAATGCTACATCATACACATCCGTCCCGTTATGAATCAGAAGTGCCAAACTCTGCTGCACTTGCAGAATCACCCCGCCGTAAAGCGCCAGATCACCGAGGGTATAAGTTCCCTCTAGCACTCCCAGAACTACATACACAAAGGGTAATGCCACGCCTAACCCATTTAGCAACGACCAGGCAACGAGCATCGTGATTCCCCGGCGACGAATCCGCTCCATTGCCCTGAACATGGTTCGGAAAAGTCCCTGCCAGCGCTCTAGCAGTAAGGGTTGCAGCCTGTACAAGCGCAACTCCTTGGCATATGCCTCCCCGATCAAGACCGTCTTATATAAGTTCATTTCACGGGCAACACTTGCCTGGGTTGCTTCTACCGTCCAGCTTTGCTTGTGGAATTTCATCTCCACATAAATAACAGGTGTCGCACAGCCAATCAAAATCAACGGCATCCACCAGGCAAGCGCCCCAGAGAGCAACACAGATGGAATGAAGATAAAAATGCCATGCAGCATCTGAACAATTAGGAGGGTAAGTTGCTGGAGTCGCTGCACTCCCTGTTCTGCTAAATGCACTAAATTAAGCAGATCGGGTGTTTCAAACAGAGCAATATCTTCAAAATTGGCAACCTTGTGGAGTACTTGTCCTTCCACAAAACCCTTAACGCGATCGCGTAGGGAGGTATACACAATGTCGGTGATTGTATTGGTTGATTCAATCAGCAAATTCAGCAGAACCAACCCCGCAATGCTCAAGAGTAGGATAGGTTGGGAAACAATCAGGGCGATGGCTGCGCCGACGCCTTCGGCGTACGCCTTCTCGGTTCTTCCCTGTAAAAGCAGACGAGTCGCTTCATCAATGATCACCTTGTTGAGCCAAAGAACTATGGCAGGTCCTGCCCCAGGCAGCAAGCACAGGATTGCCACATTGCGTATCTCCACGGGGGCTGCCCGGATCACCATTGCTAGACTGCGGCGAAACGCCTGTAAGGGAGTCAATTTAATCACTATATCGTGTTCCATAGTTGCATTCAGTTGTGGGATAGCTGTTGACGCTGAATGCAAAACTGTAGCTTTTCAGCTAGTCCTTGGACATGCGGTGGATGAAACATCGATATGTGATCACCACAAACCCAGTGTAGGTCTACTTTATCTGCTAGCGTTTCCCAGCCTAGGGCGGGATTACTCAAGGTTACAGAAATTCCCTCGCTGGCTCTAATTAGCGTCACGACACCCGGATAGGGTTGAGGAGTGTAGTTCACTGAGGCGCGATCGTGGCTTTTGCCAACTTCAAACAAGCGTTTTATCCTATCCAACCCAAAATTAGGAGGGAGTCTGTTCGCTTGTTTTGCCTGCTCAAAGGTGTAAATGAGCCGCTCGTCTGGTGCCATTTGTCGTAGCTTTTCCACAGGGAAGGAAACCCCAAATAACTCGAAAAATAACCCGTATAATAGGTCTATATCATCTAGAGGTTCCCCTGACGACCTGATATAGGTATCTATCAATGCCAGTTCGGAAACTTGCTGACCAAGGCAAAGCAGCCGTTGAGCCATCTCAAACGCCACTAGCCCGCCAAAGCACCAACCCGCTAGCAAATAGGGACCTTCAGGCTGAACGGTTTGTATTGCTTCGATGTAGTTTATTGCCATTTCTTCGACCTGATCCTGTGGCTTTTGTCCTTCCTCAAAGCCCTTGGCGTCCAGTCCGTAAAGCGGTTGTTCAGTGTCCATACAACTGATTAAATCTTCGTATGCCAGCAGACTCGCCCCACCAGGATGGATCAGAAACAAGGGAGGCTTAGACCCATTTGGCTGAATTTTCACTAGCGACCCAGTGTAGGAGTTTTTTTGACGGAGAATTGCCGCAAATTGTTCGACTGTAGCTCCTTGGAAGATGCTTGTTAACGGTAAAGTTTTCCCAAATTGCTGCTGAACCCTAGCCATCAGGGAGAAGGCTAATAGGGAGTGACCGCCCAATTCAAAAAAATTGTCTAGGACACCAACTGGATGAACATCTAGCACCTCTGACCAAATTTGTGTTAGTTGTTGTTCGAGTTCGTCACGGGGAGGAACAAAACGGACGTCCCGACTTATCTCTTGCGACCGTGCTCTGAGCGCGCCATAGTCTACCTTGCCGTTATTCGTCAAGGGTATGGTATCCAGTTTGACCCATGCCGTAGGTATCATGTAGTCTGGTAACTTCTGCTGGAGAAAGCTACGCAGTTCGCTGCTTGTTGCCATGTCAACAAAAACAATGTAAGCTACAAGGCGCTTGTTGCCTAACTTATCTTCTTGGGCAATCACAGCCGTCGCTCGCACTTGGGGGTGTTGGGCGATCGCCGCTTCGATTTCTAAGAGTTCAATGCGGAAGCCCCGAATTTTTACCTGGTTGTCAATCCGACCGAGAAATTCTAGGTGACCATCAGGTCTATAACGAACTAAGTCTCCAGTTTTGTAAAGGCAGCTAAGTTTTGGGTTTTGAGTTCTGAGTTTCGAATTTTGAATTGAAGAATTTTCTTCTAACTCATAACTCATAACTTTGAACTCATCACTCTTTAAGAAGGGATT
>CAZZVG010000131.1:0-9541 GCA_964657295.1 Iningainema sp.
TTCACCCTCAAGCAAAATTTGCTGATACCAAGGAGATTCGCTTAACACTGCCATATCCCACCTCATGATTTGTTGAACTAAAGCACTGTCTAATACAAAGCTAGCAAAAAAACCGAGAACAGTTTCTAACTGACTCAATTGTTCCGAGGCGCGGAGGATTTGCAACGCTTGTTGTATTGTGGATTCTTCTGCACCACCCTTGAGGATTGGCACAAAGGGAAGCAAAGAGGGAATCGGTTGAGTAAAAGCTATTTCCACATCGACTTCCCAAAGATTGATGACGCGGTAGTCTTGACGCGCTTGTAAGCCCGCAAAATTAGACTCATAGCGCGTGGGAATTTCGGCATCACTCTCTTTGAGGATATTAACGAGTACTGGATAGGTAGGCAGTTTATATTTTTCTTCTGCCAGTGCGGCATAAGCTCGCATCCGCTTCGGCATTTGAGACTTGTAGCGCAATTGTAACTCGTTAAGTACGAGAAATTTGCCATACTGAGGACTTTCCGCACGGATTAACACATCGCTCTCGCGGCTTACCCATTGGAATTCTGAGTTGAAAATCTCCCCAGCGACAATGTCGGGAATTTGTGTCACCCATTTTACCCAGTTATCGGGTGCAAGGCTGATGATTTTTTTTGTACCGATGTCAGCAGATTTACTCATATAAGAGTAGATAGACTGTTATAGCAATGACTCATTTTAATAAATTATGGGTAAAAAGGCGTAGACACTTCGGGGCTTGTCGCCAGACATCGCATAGGAGATGGGAGGTGAGGCGATCGCATCCCATCAACCCCGTTCTAGACTCAATGCCGACATATTCAACAGTTTCGACCGATTGAATACTCCATTACTTGTCACTGGCGGTTCGCAACTGATTGTCTACTGACTTATAATAAGGATTCTAACTACAGTTTGATGTGCTATGGCGAGTTCTCGGACGCTTCCTGACCAGCAGACCATTCAACGAATGGCAAGTCGCTACCCAGAAATTGATATTCCCTCTGTTGAGGCTTGCTTAGCATTTCTAGATACTTCAACCGCCTTCTATGATTTCGTAGACAGCTACCTCGCACACCACAAATTATCTAGAGGAAAGTTCACCCTGCTCATGCAGTTAGTCGAGGCAGAGGGGAACGGGTTATTACCGTCTGAATTTGCCCAACGGGCTGGGGTGACTCGTGCATCGGTGACGAGCTTACTCGATGGATTGGAACGGGACAAACTCATTACACGCCAACCTCATCCTGTAGACCGCAGGATGCTAACCGTCCAGATAACTGACGAAGGGCGAGAACTCATGAACAAAATAAAGACACTGCGCCCAGCTTACAGGAGTTGCAGACCATCTATGACCAGCGATCGCATATTCCGGCACACTTTAGCGACTTGACCTGGAGTTCTTGGTTTCGGATCAACAGCCGCATGATCGAGCGGCTCAAAGTAGGAAGGCTATTTCTTGGTGGCGACGCCGCTCATATTCACAGTCCGGCTGGAGCTCAAGGGATGAACACTGGCATTCAGGACATGGTGAATCTAGGATGGAAGCTAGCCTTCGTACTTAAAGGGCAGGCTCCGGAAAAGCTGCTCGACACCTATGAGCAAGATCGCCTTCCGGTTATCCACGACGTGCTGACCAAGACAGAAGGTCTCACTGAAATCATCGGAGCGGAAAATCCGATTGTCCGAAGTCTCTTTAACCATCTTGCACCTTGGATTGCCGGGGCTGATGTGGTGCAGCAAAATAGTACCGCACGCATGAGTCAGCTGGCATTGGGTTACCGTGACAGTCCGCTCTCGGTCCACCATGGGCATGGAGGCAGCCTTCATGCTGGCGACCGTGTTCCTGACTTCCCTCTCCAGGTTATTCGACCAGGCGCTGTAAAGGAAAACCTGACGCTTTTTAATCTGCTCAATCCGTCCCGGTTTACACTCCTTTTCGTCAGCATCAGTAATGCTCCTACTCTGCATGCGCAAATTTCAGAAAAGCTGGCGCTATGGCACGAGCTGATCGAAGGGATACAGGTAGAGCCGCCGAACAGTGAGTCAGAGCACAAGCGCTTCCAAGATTACCTCGGCTCTACCCCTGCTTTGCTGTTAATTCGTCCGGACGGTTACATCGGCTTCCGGGGAGGAGAGCACTCGGTGTCCGAATTGGCAGAATATTGCCGCTCATGGCTATCGCCGTCATCAGAACAACACCCGTCAACAGGCGTACCTTCACCTCTAAAGTAAAGAGAAACAACATGCTCGATCATAATCAAGTGCAAGTCCTTTTCGCCGACTTGCAAACGCAAATTGTACAACGCAGCAAGACCACTCCGCCAGAAGCTCTCTCGCAGTCCGCTGCCGTGCTTGCTAGGTTAGCCAAACTGTTCTCGCTCCCGATGCACTTCAGTGTCGTTCCTGAAGGAGAGCAGGCACCTCAGGTGATTGAGGAACTTGCAACAGAAACTGCCGGGGTGCCACAGTTCTTGCGCGTGTCCGCTAGTCCGTTTATGGACGATAAAACACGTACAGATCTGTCTTCAACGGGGCGCAGAACTCTCATCATTGCTGGTTTTGCTACAGAGGTGGTGGTGCTCCATGCCGTACAGGAAGCGATTGCTGCAGGCTATCAGGTGTATGTTCCCGTAGACGCATGTGGCGGGATGTCGGCTCGAACCGAAGAGGCAGCCTTCCGAGAAATCGAGGCCGCAGGCGGAGTTACCACTTCTGTGGTCACCCTAGCGACAGCGATGGCTCCTGACTTTACTACCGAGTTAGGCAAACAGATGTTTGCTATTGTCCAGAAACTGCGACTCCAATAAGCTTAGCCCCGAAGCTCTTTGATTCGTTTCCTGTGAAAGCGTTTCACTTTCCATTCATGGAATCGCAAGTAGTGGAACAATTTTAATTTTGATCGAAGATGCGATCATGCGGCAGGACTAAAAACAGCAAAGAAGAAGCACATGAATATTCCACCTCTTAAGGGCATTCATCACGTCAAGTTCGCAGTTAGCAATCTCGATCGTAGTTTGCACTTTTATGAGCAAGTCTTTGGTGCTAAACGGAATGTGGCATAGGATCACAATGCGATCGCCGCCAATTCCATCAACGTCTCAATACAAACACGTCGGTACTCTGGAGCCTCAATTTTATTCAACAGATGCTCGACTCGCAAGGCAAAATTCTTTTCCCCCGGTGTCATCTCCGACAGGATCAACTCACTATCCAAACGATTGCGACGTTCTAGCTTATCACCAATCACTACACCTTTGCAATGTTTCAAAATCCGCCAAACTTGCTGAAAAAAGTCTTTTGGTACACGTCCGGTTGTTCCCTCGGCTTCGCGGAACCGCCGCCAACCACCGAGTGGTACTTCTATTTCCTCAACAACTGCTGGTACCATCTCTACATAAGAAACTTGCCATACTGAGGACTTTCCGCACGGATTAACACATCGCTCTCAAAGGCTTTCCCATTGGAATTCCGAGTTGAGAATCTCTCCTGCTACAATGTCGGGAATTTGTGTTACCCATTTTACCCAGTTATCCGGTGCAAGGCTGATTAATCTCTTTGTACTTATGTCAGCGGATTTACCCATGAGAGAGTAGATAGACAGTTATAATTATGTCCTATTTTAATAAGTTCTGGGGAAAAAGGCGTAGATGTGCAGCAAAGCCTGTTCGTTAGATATGGTGTTGGTGAAGGGATGCGATCGCATCCCTTCAACTCTGACTCTTGCAAGTAGACTGTACAAATTTCTTATCTTGTGCGTTAACAAAAATACGTCGTTTCAGGCTTTTATCAATTATCCGAGGATCAATAGCGATCGCCTAAAAAGTGTCTAAAAATTAAGGTTTCATGCCGGAAATATATACTACATATTTGGTATTTACTGTCAATGCGTAAGTCCTAAACTCATCTTTGTGAGGAGATAATTTTGTGATATATTAGAAAAATCGGTAGCACAAAACATCAGGCAGACTTTTAACAGAGCTATTAAGCACGTCGTTGCATACAGCCGATTTTCATAGAGCGACGGCTTAGTGAACACCGGGAATCAAGAGATTCTCAAAGCGCGACTCACAAGCATAGAAGTTTAAGTCAGGTCTGGTAGTGAAGGTGTGAATCGTTCAGGGGAGGAGAAATTGACCGCTATTCCTATGGTTGATCAGGGTTGTTCATTCTTGACTAGGTTTGAGTATACTTTATCGAGCGGCTTGAAACCTCAACTCATCCGCGCGGCAAAGGACTCCCAAGCTGAGTTCTAAGTTGTAAATTCTTTATGAGTCACGATTTTATATCAAGTTCATGGAGCAAATGACCTCAAGAGAATTTAAATCAGAACTTCAAACAGAAGCACTCGCTAGCCTGCGATTGGCAGTACCCTTAGCAGTTGCTCAACTAGCTCAAGCTGGCATACCTGTGGTGAATTCAGTAATGATGGGTTTACTTGGCACTCAGAATTTAGCTGCGGGTGCTTTGGGTGTAGTCACTTTTCTTGCCTTGTCAGCTGTTTGCACTGGTATTCTTACAGCGGGAGGAGCGTTGGCTGCGGAGGCGAAGGGAGCAAACGAAGTAGATCTCCTCAGCCGTATTACTTGTCAAGGACTTTGGCTAGCAGCTGCTGTATCCTTACCCGCGATGATTCTCATGTGGAACTGTGACTCTATCAGACCCGTATTAGGTCAAGAAGAAAGCAATGTAGTATTATTGACAAAAAGCTATTTACATGCCCTAGTTTGGGGATTACCTGCTATGGTCGGCTTTTTATATTTAAAACGAATTGCTGCTGCCATTAATTTCGCCCAATTTGGTATAGTAATTATAGTTGCCTCTTTACTTTTAAACGTACCTGTTAATTACATGCTGATGTTTGGCTTGCTTGGTTTTCCTGCCCTTGGTTTAGCCGGCATCGGCTGGGGATCTACCCTCATTTATTGGGTGAGTTTCTTAGCATCAGTTATCATGATTTATTTCCATCCCAAAAGTAGGGATTACAAGCTTTTTCAGTATCTACATCAGTTTGATAAAGAGATATTTGTCAAAATCTTCCAGACCGGATGGCCGACGGGAGTTCAGTTAGGAATGCAACTGGGGATGTTTACCGTCACTGCTTGGTTGATGGGAAATTTGGGGACAGCAGTTTTAGCTGGACATGAAATTGCTATCGAAACATCAGATATTTTTCTGATAACTGCTGGTGCACTTTCTTATACTGCTACAAGTCGAGTAGGGCAGATGATGGGAGAGAAGAACCAAAAGGGGGTAATTCGGGCCGCACTTGTCAATGTTGCCTTTGGCGTATTGTTTGCACTCGTTGTAGCTATAGGTTTTGAACTGTTTTCTAAACCCATTGCAGCCATTTATTTGGACATCAATAATCCAGATAACGCCGTGGTCATTAGGACGGCAACAACTTTCCTCGAATTAGCAGGAATCTACCAAATTTTTTACAGTATTCAAGCAATTTGGGTTGGGGCTTTGCTTGGATTACAAGATACTCGCGTACCTATGCTAATCAACATATTGACATTCTGGGGTGTTGGGCTGGGTGGAGGTTATTTAATAGCAATCACTTAATGTACTCCTAAAGGAGCTTCATTGGTAGATTGCCGGAGGTTGTGAATCCAAACGTAACTCTTCTCTGAGCTCAATACCCCCACGCTATCGCATAGCATGAAATGTTCAACATAAGGACGGAACGAGCAAATGCAATGGACTAGGAAGTCAAAATCCGCTCGCGTGGCATCCTCAGCCGCGAATACTACTTTTAGTCCCACCTCTTCACTAGTTGCATAGCGCAAATTTTCCAGAACTTTGGCGATCATTTCTTGGCGAAGAGTATCGATGATAGCTTGCGGAATATTGTCATCGACTGTTTTACCTTGAAACTCAGGTAACTCACGGATTTGCCGATTTCTTAAGAAGAGAAGTCGGTCAGAGAGGGCATGAAAGAGGAAAATTCTATTTATCCCGCTGGCTTTAGCTTGGTCAATTTGCTGCTGACTTAGCATTGTTGTCGAGATGATGCGGTCTTTTAACCCTTCTGATACTAATGTCTCGATTAGAGACTCTTCTGTTTGACATATGGATGGCATTATATTTATTGAATCTACCCCAATTTTGGCGATTAGGTGAGATAGAGTTCTTTTGGTTTCGTAAGAAAAGAACACTCCAGCCTGTTGTTCTCCATCTCGTAGGGTTTCGTCAGAAATTTTTAAGGGAAGAGTTTTCATAGCGCTCTAATTAAACGAATTGAACGAAAGCAAAAGCGTGTAGATTACCTGCTACTTCCACCAACTTCTCCTTGTCCAGAGATTGGAAGTAGTCCCGGTTCATTTGTGAGAGGGAGTCGAGACGAGGTCGATTCATGAAGTCCCAAGTCCCTGTCTTGTTTTACATTACCTGTCTGAGCTTCTTTTTCAGTCAAATTTTCTTGTACAGAGATTGCGTACGTAGTTTCATAACGTGTAGGTTCTATAACTTTGACTGGTTTGTCAGGCTTAAGCGAGGTTGCTTTCGGTTCTAGCGCTCCCTTTTTGGTTTTCCTATATCCCGTAGCGGGATTTGGTTAACGTAGCGGTAGCGGTAAATCTCCTGATAGCGACCAATGAGAACTCCGGGGCTAAGGCGGTGTATTATTTTGCAGCTTTTTCTGGTTTAGAATCTGATTCTGTGGAGACATGGGGCAAGTTCTTGAGGTAAGTTCGTTGTGGTTGAGCTTTCTTGAGATCTCGCGGATGACGGCGAAAAGTTCTTAGGTTTACTTGATTACTAGAATGAACCCTAATCCTGAATCGGCCCTGAGTGACTCATGAGAACTTCCTGAGAATCCCATGATAAATCTGAAACCCGCCCAAACCTGAGTTCGAAGTAAAAAAAAGACGGAAAAGTAGACAGAGTAAACTTTGTAGCAATACAGGGCTATGTGATTTGATGCTGAAGGGGTGAGATGAAAGCTATAAAGCTGATATGATATGCTTCATAGCTCTTTGACCTTGTAAATAATACTCCAGCTTATGTCAAAGCCTACGGCTTCATGCACCATTGCTGGGCTCTTGACACTTTGATTGTCGATTATTGCCTCGGATGGACTTGGGTGGCGTTCAAGCTCAATCCGAACCCATTCTCTGAGACTATCGTGAATTTTCACCCAAGTCCCGTTTTTGCGCCAGTTGCAATTGTGTGTATACTGTCTGCCAAGGTGGAAAATCTCCTGGTAATGCTCGCCATCTAACTCCCTCTACTAGGATATAAAAAATTCTATTGAGGACGGACCACATATCGACCTCACGCTTGCGACCACCTCGTGAGTGCTTCTGGAATCAGGTCACTAAGAAATTCATATTGGGCGAAGGTCAGGTTGCTGGGGTAAGCTTTACTCATGTCGCTCACAGGAGTGCTGTTTACTATCTATTCGAGCGCGTATACCGAGAGAGCTTTTTTACAACCTACCCGACTTTTCAAACACCCTCTTAAAGTCTCGGAACATTTCTTCAATGGCAAATCTTTTTTTGTAGCTAGCGATCACTAATTCTAAATTAACCAAACAGGTGAGAATAAACCATCCTTCTTTGGGTGCAATTCCTCGAATTTTACGCCTCCACTTACCAGCTAGATTAAAAACGCCAATTTTTTGTGATTTAGTTACCTTTATGCCTTCGATAAATAAAGAAACCCCTGGCTTTAATCCTAAATCATTTAATGATTCCCAAATTAGGATTGATGAGATGAGGTGGCGTCTCTCCCCGAAGTACTTGAAGTATCTGATTAGCAGCAGAAAGAGCAGCTGCTTTAGCTGCTTCTGGTGTAGCTGCACCTACATGAGGTGATAGAATGACGTTTTCAAAGTCGAATAATGGATTTTTCGGAGATGGAGGTTCTATCTCGAATACATCTAAAGCAGCACCGGCAATCCATCTTTCACCCAGCGCTAAAATAAGATCTTGTTCACAAATTACCTTTCCACGAGAGGTATTGATCACAAAAGCAGTTGATTTCATTTTGCGAAGAGCCTGCTTATCAAGCATTCCAAAGGTCTCATTATTTAGTTCAGGATGCAAAGATACAAAGTCAGACTCATGAAGAAGGTATTCTAAATCCTTAACTAAGATTGCACCGATTCCCTCTGCTTTACTTGGTGAGACATAGGGATCATAAGCTATAACTCGCATCTGGAATGCTGTAGTACACTTATAAGCAACATCAGATCCAATCTTTCCCAGACCTATAATTCCAAGTATTTTTCCCTGTAGTTGAGTTTGGTGTACCTGATTGCGAACTTTGTAGTTACCAGCTTTCACACTTCGATCCAGGTAAGTCACATTTTTAGCAAGAGCTAACATTAAGGATATAGTATGTTCTGACACAGCAGTATTTGAAAGACCCGGGTTATTGACAACGAAAACTCCTTGCTCTGTAGCAGCAGTAATATCAATCGCATCAGTTCCTCGACCAGATGTACTTATAATCTTTAATTTTTTTCCTAATCGAATTGATTCTCCCTCTAATTTATTTGGATATCGAACAAATACCCCTTGTACTTCTTGAATTGCTTCATTAATTTTGTCTTTTGTAGGTTCATGTAATACTTTTATATCAGTATACTGTTCAAGTAATCTTTCGCCTTCTTCATCAGGCATTCTTCCAATTAAAAGAACCTGACAACGCTCGTTTTGTAGATGGTGTTCCATACTATTCTTATCTCTTTTAAGTTATGGATTAAAATTGCGATAATGGAAAAAGCTGCAAGTATATTTTCCACTATGAGTAAAGCTCATTCTGAATCTCGTCGTGAAGTATGAAAAAAGACGTGATAATTGCTGGAAATTTTCTTGTCTTTAGTAATTCAGCAGCATACTTTTTGGACGTAAAGTATCTCGTATCTTACTACTATTGAGTATTATAGCATTAACCAGAAAAGTATTCAACCACTTAATTATCTTTCTTAAAGCTGATGTTAGTAGTAGTTCTATACTGCAAACGGCTAATAGTTGGACTTTTTGAAAAACGGCTGTAAGCGTTGCGTGTTTAAGCTCTTAGCGATTATTGAAAAGTAAATATCCAAGCATTTTTTAGTATATCATATTTATTTTTTCTTAAAGAGATGTTACAAATTTTTATAACCTGCTCATCCCCTTGACAATCTCCTGGCTAGAGCCCGCAACTATGGAGTAGTGCGTGAAGTTTATCTAACGTAAAGGTAAATTGGGTTGATTCCAGTCGGCAATTCATAAGTTTACTTTATGATTTATCAAAAGCGATCAACTTTTTACACTGTTGAAAAAACGGTATAATAAAGTAATATTTTTTAGCGATCACAGAACTTTTAGGTCTACTGAATTTGGAAATCGCTACAGGACAAGTCATTGCACCAACGGTTTCTTCAACACGTACAGAGGCAGATTTTGTCGCCCACATTAGACATCTCCAAAATAGAACCATTCTGTGATAAAAAGGTATAAAATTCTCTTTTTTATCACAAAAATATGAGTGAGATGTTAAGTTATATTCAAAATAACCCTCAAGAAACACAGCGATTAGTAGGTGTAAA
>CAZZVG010000132.1:0-9540 GCA_964657295.1 Iningainema sp.
AGAAGTCGGAGATCTTCTATAAACCCGCAGACTTGATAACAACGAATTGCTCGTTCACTTGCAGAGTTTGTTTTCAACCAAACGGATCTGCATATTCCAATATCTAAAAGCATGGAGGTGATAGGGATCAAGATGACGGGTTTCGCTTAAAGGAACCGAGAGCAGTAAATACCCCTCTGGAGCTAAAAGATTATGAATGCGTTGGAGAAATTTGTTAGGCTGGAGGAGATGTTCTTTCGTCTCAAATGACACAACTACATCAAACCGTTCTGACATCTCAAGCATCTCTGCGGTGGCACAGATAAACTAGACCTCTCCAGAAATGACGTAGGGGTGTTCGCCCCTACCAAGGATTTCAACAAACGCATAATTAATTTTCGGAGATGTCTATTGTCTAAATCGATAACCGCACCTGCGAACCTTGCTGAGTTTTACTAACTTCTATACGGGCTTGGAAAGCTTCCTTGAGGTGAGGCATATGGGTGACTGTGAGGATACAGGCGAAATCGGCAGCGATCGCATTAATTGCGGCAATCAAGCGATCGCAACCTTCTGCATCTTGTGTCCCAAAACCTTCATCAATAATCAACAATTGTAAAGCTGCCCCTGCCCGTTGCGCTAATAATTTCGCCAAAGCCAAACGGATGGCAAAGTTAATTCTAAAAGCTTCTCCACCAGAATAAGTTTCATAAGCTCGCGTTCCCATGGCATCAGCAATCACAATATCCAAGGTATCTATAAGCTTAGCATTTTTCTTTGTTGCCTTAGCACCCCGTCCAGCTTTCTGAGTAATAAATTGAACATGCAATTGGTTCGCACTGAGTCGCGAAAGAAGTTGATTTGTCTCTGCTTCTAATTGCGGCAACACATTTTCAATCATCAGTGTTTGGATACCATTTTTACCAAAAGCTTGCGATAACTCCTGATAAATACGGTACTGTCGCTTTGCTTCTTGTAATTGCTGAGTTGATTGCTCGTACTGAACTTGCTGTGTTTCCAGTTGATGAACAAGCTGTTGGAGACGCCCCAATTGCCCAAGATGTTCGTCGAGTTGCCGTCTGCGCGATACCTGCTGCTGCTCCAATGCTTGAATTTGAGCAGTTGGGTTAGCTGTTTCTTCCATCTGATGGACGATGTTTTCAATTTGAGCGACAAGTTTTTGCCGTTCCGCCAATCTCCCTTGCAACGATATCTCTAACTCTTGAGATCTTGTTTTCAGTTGGGGATACTGCTGCTGCGCCCCCACAAGATGTTGATAGCCCAACTGCCAAGATTGAGCTTTCCTCACAGCAATACGAACGTTATTATGTTTTTCCGTGTCATAGTCAATTTCAGCAATCTGCTGTTTGAGGGCGGCTATTTCTCTGGCACAGTCAGAATTTATTTCCTCCTGCTGCATTCTACTTTGTAATTGAGCAATTTGTGCTTGAATCTCTGGTTTTCGTGCTGCTAATTGCGCTTGTCGCTTGGTGGCATCTTTTATCTGACTGAGTCTAATCTCTGCCCACCGCCACCGCTCTACTTCGTTCCGAGCAAGAGCGTGATCTTGTTCATTATAATTGAGTTGTTGTAGATGCTCCTCTAGCTGCCGCAGTTCAGCTTGTTGAGCGGATGCATAATCACCTACTTCTAAACAACGGATGAGTTGTTGCTTTTCTGCGGTAATTTGTTGTATTTGTTGTTCAGCATCACTTGTCTGTTGCAACTGTGCTGCTAATTGCCCTCGATGTTCACGCAAGTCATCTCCATGAGTCAATTGTTGCGATATTTCGCGGTATTCCGACCTGAGTACCTGAATTTCTCTGTCCGAGACAGCCATTCGTTCCCTGACTATCCATAACTCATCTTCGGCATCTTTGTACTCTACTTTGGTTTTATCCACCACGCGATTCCAATGATGTTCGTCTAAGGAACGCTCGCACAAAGGGCAGATAGCATTCGGGTTCTGAAGCATTTGCAGCTTTTGCTGGAGTTCTCCTAACAGTTTTTCATAATCCCGTTGGTGGGCTTGCAGGCGTTCGATTAAGTGACGCCTCTCCAGTCCCTTTTCTTGAACTCGTTGTAGATAAACCCGCTTTTTCTCCAAATCCTCAATTTTGATTGCCACTTCCATCACTGCTTGTTGCAGTTGCGGTTGCCTTGACTGTTGCGATTGCAATTGGTTTTCTGTGGCTTGTAGCTGTTCTAATCGAGCAACGATACCTGCCTGAACGCGATCTAGTTTACTTTGCAAATTTGCTCTTTGCTGAACTAAGGGAGACACTTTTAGCTGCAATTCATCCAAACGCACAACACGTTCCCGTGCCGTGGCTAGCTGTGCTAAAGCCGTTTCTACTTCATCTGACTTACTGAGAGTTTGTTGAACTTCTTGCTCTTGTTGCTGTAAAGCTTGTAGTTGGGCAAGAGCGTGTTGCAGTTGCCGCTCGATTTCGTTAATTTGTTTGGTAAGCTGCTGTGTTAAACGTTGACACACCCCAAGAGCGCGAGTGTACTCTGCAAATTTTGTCGCTAAAACTTCTTCTTCAGTTTGCAGAATTTCGTATTGGGCGTATCCGGCTTGAATCTCTGCTTCTTGACTTAAAAGTGCTTCTAATTTGGATATTTGAGTGTTAATTGCTGAATGCTCTTGTTGGAGGCGATCGCAATCTGAAGTCAAATTCTGGTATTGTTGCTTAACAAAACTCAGCTGTTCTTCCCAATTTTTCCGTTGGTGCTGAACAACTTGCAAACTTTGTAATTGAATGTTTTCAAAAGCTTGCACTTGTTGCAGTTGGTTAATTTCCGTTTCTATATTGTCTCGTTTTTCGGTGATGCACGAGCGTTGTTGCAGTTGAGTTTTCATCGATTCCAAAGAACGTTCTAACTCTTCTGTCCGTGCTTTGAACTGACGCGATAATTCTTTGGCTCGTTCTTCCAACTCATCATACTGATTGAGTTTCAACAACTCTGCCAAAATTTCTTTGCGTTCGGTGGGACGCTTGAGCATAAATTCATCTGCACGACCTTGACGCAGGTAGGCAGAATTGATAAAAGTATCGTAATCCAGCTTGATGTGTTCCACAATCACATCTTGTGTTGCCCTTACCCCTTTGCCAGTGAGTGTGCGAAACCCGGTAGGAGTTTCTATTTGAAATTCCAGCCCCCCACTTCCACCTCGCTGGCGGTTGCGAATCACGCGATAAGTCTGTTGACTGGTTTGGAAGGTAAAATCAACCCGAACTTCTTTAGCGCCAGTTTGAATAATGTCATCTTCAGAAGCCGCCCTGCTTTCACCCCAAATTGCCCAGGTGATAGCTTCCAGCAGAGAAGATTTACCAGCGCCATTGGCACCGCAAATGCAAGCCGTATGTAACCCGCGAAAATCTAAAGTTGCATCACGGTAGCTGAGGAAATTTTTAAGTGTAAGTTGTACTGGAATCATTAAAGCTGTAGCGCCACACCTACTTTTAATAAATAGAATTACAGATCCTCTTTATTGCTAGTGTAGCTAGGTGAAAACCAGGTTTCTAGTCTTTAACACCGTAATTTTACGATTATTAACAATTTATTAACAATAAAATTCTAAATTTTTTAAATTCACCAAAAATTATCAGCCAGCACGGTATACCCTCCTGTGTAGAGAAAGGTAACATAACTCGAGTTCTTACAAGTCCTGACGCCTAAATGCTTACCAAGAATTTTTACCTATAATTCGTTGAAGTCTCAAAACCAAAATCTTGAGGAACAAAGGTATACACGTCACCGTCGCCAAAGCGCGTTGTTTTTTTTAATATGTCTTAAAAAACTTCAGAAACAATGTTAGTAAAGACACGTCATTAAGTTCAGTAACGAATCAAAAGGAAACCCGAAAATGACTTGCTTTCGTCGCTGGAAGTCTGGAACTGTAGCAGTCATGGCAATAGCAGTCACAACAAGTATAGTTGCCCCTATATTTACTCCTGTCCCTGCAACTGCACAGCTGATACGCGAAGACAATGGACAATACAATGGAACGATTTCAATCCCTGCTGGGGTGACTCTTCCTGTTACCTACGATAAAGATAAAGTTGTTGTGACTCCTAACGAAACAACACCCTTAAAATTGAGGATAGCCAGAAACATTGTAGATAGAAACAGGAAGGTCTTAATTCCTGAAGGAACAGAAATTCAAGGGCAATTAGAACCTGCAACGAAAAACTCTGAAAAAGGTTCTCAGTTTATAGCTCAAGAGTTAGTATTTTCTAACGGCGATCGCCAATCTATTGACGCCAGTTCTCGGATCATCACCAAAAAACAAAAAATTACGAAAGGAGCCGACACTGGCACAGTTGTACAAGATGCAGCCATTGGTGCAGGTGCAGCTAGTCTCATCGCACTTATTACAGGGAACCACAGGGTTCACGCTATAGAACCTATACTCGGTGCCGGTGCTGGTACTGCCGCAAGTATTCTGTTGCGACGTAAGGAAACTGACGTTGTTGTGATCAATCCTCAACGAGGAGATTTGAATCTCACTCTGCGCTCTAATTTGCAGCTTTCTCATTACTAAACTTAACTTAAATCTAAGTCGTGTCTTTAATTTTGACAAAAGTGCGATCGCTCCTGCAAAAAAAATAAGTAGGCGATCGCTTAATTTTTTTTACAAAACCAAATAAAAAGATTTATGACATATTTTCGGATATAAAATATTACATAAAAAAAGATTAATGGAAACATTTTAATCATAAAAAGGTCTATGTAGCTAACAACATAAGTTGCTATTTAGACATATATAGTAATTGGATAGTCGGAAAAGGGTAAGTCCTCTTTTTTCCGATGACCACTACCTATTACCCATAACCAGCACGCATCTATAAGACTAGCAACTTACGTTAATAGAACTATTCAAAATTCTTAGGAAGACAAAAGTCGATGTTTAATCAATATCGGTTCAAATCAGGATGTGCTGCATTCATGATAGTTAGTGCAACAGTAGGTATTGTTTTACCTTTATTGACACCTGCACCGTCTTTCGCCCAAACGACTTTTTCTGATGTTCAATCCAATTATTGGGCAGCATCATTTATTCAACAACTTTCACAGCGCGGTATCATTGCTGGATTTCCTGATGGCAACTTCCACCCTGAAGAACAGGTGACACGCGCTCAATTTGCTGCCATGCTGAACAAAGCTTTCCCGCAAGCAGCAAAACGGGAGGCTGTCGGCTTTAATGATGTAGCAAGCAACTACTGGGCATCGAATGCGATTCAGCAGGCTTACTCTACTGGTTTCTTGTCTGGATACCCTGGCAATCGTTTTGAGCCTAATCAAGCTATTCCCCGCGAACAGGTGTTAGTTTCCCTTGCTAACGGGTTAGACTATTCCCCTAACATTGACGCCGAAAACACTCTGCAATACTACAACGACGCCTCTAACATTGATAGCTATGCTCGTAGTCCCATTGCTGCGGCGACTGAGAGGCAAATTGTCGTTAACTATCCTAATACTAAATTCCTCAATCCCAAGGAAATCGCCACGCGGGCACAGGTAGCGGCGTTTATCTACCAAGCACTATTCAGTTCTAAGCGAGTGTCAGCAATCAATTCGCCCTATGTTGTCGCTACTGGAAGTCCTGAGCAATTGTATTCGGCAAAACCAATAGCCGTGATAGTTCCTCAAGGAACTATAATTCCCGTAAAATACGACAAAGCGAAAAAAATTCTGCTCACTAAAGATGAAACAGTGCCTTTGACGCTGACAGTATCGCAAAACGTAGTTACGGATAAAGGAGATGTCGTCATTCCTGCTGGTAGTCAGGTTGTTGGCCAACTTCAACCTCTTAAGGAGAAAGGTGGTTCTCAATTTACAGCTCAAAAACTAGTTTTAAGTACAGGGCAAGAGTATCAAATCAATGCGACTTCTGAGCCGATTACCAAAACTGAAACTATCAGCAAAGGCGCTCATACTCAAACCATTTTACAGGATTCAGCAATGGGTGCAGGTGCTGCTGCGGCTGTCTCGGCGGTGACTGGCAATCGCGATATTACCGCCGGAAAAGTCTTGGGTGGTGCTGGTATTGGTGCTTTGTTTGGTTACTTCTTTGGTAAGAAAAATGTCACCTTAATCACAGTCGATCCAAACACCGATTTACAAATGATTATTGGTCAAAACTTACAGATTTCGCTCAAATAGCAGTCTTGCACTTCAGCTGAAGTGCTGAAGTGCTCTAAGCTAAAGGTAACCAAATAATAAATGTTGTTCCTGGCGAATTAGATGAAGTGATCTGTGAGAACAGAGCAGGGCTGTGAACTTCAATTTCTCCGTGCATTTGCTCTACAAGCTGTTTGGCAATAGCTAAACCTAATCCCGTACCAGGAATTGACGTTTGAGCTTGTACACCCCGGTAATGTCGTTCACCGAGATGTACTAAATCTTTATTTGGTATGCCAGGACCATTATCATTGATGATGATTCCCTGAAAATGAGGTTTTTCTTGCCCCGTCTGGATTAAAATCTTTCCAGCAATGGGAGTGTATTTCAAAGCATTATCAATAATATTGCTCAGTACCTCCCGCAATGCTTTGGTGTTGGCATGTACAAGAGGTAAGTTAGGAGCAATTTCCGCGCTGAGAAGCAAACGTCTTTCTAGGGCGATGGCTTTTGCGGATACCAATAATGGTTCCAATACATCCGCAACTAAGAAGTCAGTTTCTTCGTCAAGGGCGAGGGGCAACAAGAGCGATGTTTTCGGCTGACGTCTGTTGATTTCATCTTGTATCAGCTTCAGTGGCGCTAAATCCTCGGCTGTCAGATCAATGACTTCATCAAAACTTTGCAATAATTCTTTGAGGCGATCGCTTTCTCGCACAATACTAGCTGCGACTTCTCGATTTATATCTCCGGGGCGCAGTCGCTTTAAGAGCAGTTGACCAAAAGTTCGTAAAGCCGTTAACGGATTGCGAAACTGGTGCAATAAATTATCTAGCAAATCCTGTTGCCGATCTTGGAGAATTTGTTGTTGATGTAACTGTTGCTGGAGCCATGCTTGACGCCGATCCAGCATACAGGCGATCGCTAGCGTTTGGGCCATGCGTTCAATAGAGCTGCGCTCAATAGCGTTCCATGCTCGATCTTCGCGACATGTTACCAACAATCCTAACATAACTTCCTCGTGGATCAGAGGTAAAACAAATTGGTCCCCACTTAGTAGGTATTCCCCTTTTGAATGCGTTGATCCGCCGTCTTCCCGAAAATCATCTAATGGAGCAGGAAATTCCTTTGCTGCTTTTAATAACTTCCCTCTGTGAGTGGGCAATGCTAAAGCCGTGCCTGCCCTTCCCACTGCCGTTTCTGGATAAACTACCACAGGAATCAGTTTCGCTTCGTTCGTCGGTGTCTCCACTAATTCTTGTGTTAAGTAGACAACGCTCAAAGATGCTCCCAGCCCTTGAGCTAATAGTGCCATTTGCTCTTGGCACAGAGCAACAAAATCGGAACTGGCAGACATTGACATTTTTCAGATACTGCTTAAAATTAAGGACTAAAAACGAAGACGAGTCACAGGGACTTATTTTTCCCATTTCACAAAGCTTAACCAACTCTGGCAACAAATGATTCGTTCTCTGGCATTATATATTTCCCGATTTTTCAACTGAGTACGTTCCAATAAATTATCTCAGTTGTATCAGTTGTGTCAAAACATTAAAAACTATTGATTTTTAGAACTAGAACTCCTATAATTACGACGGATTTTGTAGCTAAAACTACAATCTATAGCTTGAAAGAGGAGGATAATAGGTTGGCAAGGAGACGAAAGAGAAAAAGCCGTCGTCGTCAGGAAGGACGACGAATTCTTGAGCACGTGCCACAATATAGCATCGAAAGCGGTGAAGATAAACCTGTAACAGCAGCTAGAAAATTCATTTTAGCTGAAAGAATCTCACCACCTGCGTTGCTACTCGTAAAGCGAAACGAACACACAACAGATCGTTATTTCTGGGCTGAAAAGGGTCTGTTTGGTGCTCAATATGTTGAAGAAAACCATTTCTTATTCCCCAGTTTGAGAACTTTAGAAACTCCTTTAGTCCTGGAACCTGTGGCGTTAGGAAATCGTTGAACAATCAATAGTTATCATAAGCGGTTTTGAGTGTAAACTTTGACAGTTATTGACTGGCAAAAGTGCTAAGGTTATTCAAAACTTTCATTTTTTGTTTGCAGCGTCGCCAGTAAGACCGAAAAGAGATAACTTGGATAATCAACGCCTTTTAAATCATTAGGTTTACAGTAGTTAATTTTCAGTGTGAGAATACACACACTGAAGTTAACACAGAGCGACTCTATCCTTAGCCAGACTTACTTTGTCAGTTATCCTTTGAGGAGCTACCCTTTAGGCCGTACATGGGAAGCTACTGTGTAGGAGTGGCGGAGTAACATAAACGTTGCATAAGGATTTAATGCGGTTGATTGCAAATAATCTTTGTTACATCACCCAGTACGCTCTTTCAAGAAAGGCAGCTTGTTCTCCGCAATAAAAATTGTGGATCTTCCTCACTCACATCCATTTCTTAAAAGCTCTATCGGAAGTCTGCATCTCATAACCCTTTAGTAAATATTTCCTCTCCTTGCCTCTGGCTAGGGGAGGAAATATACTTTTTGCTCTTCAAATTTCCCAATTAGACAATTCGGTAACTTAGTATACATAGTTACTCGTAAAGATTTAACTTTAGTGTCTTCTGTAACTCATTGATCTCATCTCGATGGGCAATAACAGTAATTTGACTTAAGTCTCTAAGTTCGTTCTGGGTTGCTTCTACTTTTAGCAACACCTTTTCAAATCTTGCAGATTTTTTCCAATAAAAAAGACCACTTAAAGGAGACAAAAGTACCAGACCTAGAAAAACTATATTCAGCTGCGGAAAAAGCAGTGATAAAACTAGTGCCAGACAAAGAAAACCAACTGCTGATAACAGTGTCAGAAACACAGCTAAAAACCAGCTGGGGTTAACAAATCCTTCAAACGTGACTTGGTTTTTTTCTGGATCTACCGCTACCACTTGGTAAGACCGTGTGCGAAAATACTCCTGTAATTGTTGCATGAAAGTAGCTTCGTCTAGAGCGGAGACGAATTGCGCTTTTTGTATGCGGTCTTTAGTCGAGGCCCGAATAAAGAAAAACAAGCCGACCGATAACAGCAATGTAAGCAACAATGTTGATGGCAGGATAGCAGTATCCATATCTAACTATGACTGTTTTATTGGAGGAGACTTATTCATTATTAACTATTTGCGTAACTTGCTAGTGCCGCTACGCGGAATTAAAAATTAGTATTGGAAAGTTAAGCAGGATGGAAACCGACCCTGCTTACTTTCCGCAAAATTAAAAAGCTTGAAATACAAGAGTTATGGCTATTTAAGAAGGTAGCCGTATTTACGCCATCATGTACTAGTACAGCACGGCGGGACTAGTTATAAAGTGAGGGTTGGTAATGGGTAGTGAGTCATAGGTAAGAAAATTATCTCTTCACGCTTTGCCCTTTTTCCCAATTACCAAACACCAATTACCACGCACCACATATATTGCGCC
>CAZZVG010000133.1:0-9513 GCA_964657295.1 Iningainema sp.
TTCTAGCAAATTTATTTGTATCAATTCATCCATCACCAACGACTCATCCATAACTTCTTTAGCGGAAACGGGTGTTGTCAGTGGATAGTTTTCCTGACTATATTCAGGACAGATAGATTTTAATTGTGTCCTCAACTCTTCGTCTAAACTCATCGGGAAAAGTATATTCACCAGAGTCGCGAACATCTTTGAGTGGCGGGATTCGTCAATAGAGTGATCGTGAATACGTTTGGCAAAATCTTGGTTGGCAACACGTTGCCAGAATTGCCAAACCTGCTTAGAACCATTTCCTTCTTCAAAAGCATTCAGGATTAGGGAGTTGGCAAACCACTCTGGCTTGCGGGCGTACTGCCGATACATATTCCCATACCATGCCTGAGCATGAGGAGGCGGATGAATTTCCGATGCCTCTCTCAAAACCGCTATGTATTCTTCACTAACATGGCAGTTATAACGCTGAAGATAATGAACTACTAAATCGCTAATGTTATTCATTACTGTACTCAATAATTGTTAGTTAGGCACTAGCTACTGATAAAAAATAAGCGGTTTAAAAAATAACTTTGCTGCGCCTACATGTATTTATGATTCGTAAGTCATTGGAGCTATTAGATATTTCCCGAAATGATGTCAGGGCGTTCCCGTAGGGTAGGGTCTAAGCGCCCCTACCAATGGTTTTGACGAACGCTTAATTAATCGAGGTATTTATTGGGGGAGCCTTAATGATAATAATCCAAGGCCGTTTGTGAGGAGGAGAAACAACAGTAATCACAATTGGAAAAATCCTGCTAATATTAGAAACAGAATCATCGGCAGTGCTACCACCTCTAATCGCTTGAACGTCTTCGTCACTGAGTTCAAAGCGAATAAAATTGTTGTCTAAATTGTCGATATTCATTGTTTATTATCCTTGTCGCTGTGTTAATTTAATTGGTAAGAAAAACTGGGTTTACTGGCTGGAGAGGACCACCATATGTTTTACCGCCTCGACCTATAGTGACAACACAAGTAATTGGGAATCGGAAATGCCAGTGATATGCTCCAGAGGCAGTATCTTCATTCCTAAAACCAGATGCATCCTTAGTGCTACCACCTCTGATTGCTTGAACGTCTTCGTCAGTGAGTTCAAAGCTAATGAGATTATTTTCTATATTTTCGACATTCATTTGTAATATCTTTGTTAACTCGACAGAAAATAAATCTTAGTTCATATTCCCTATATCTCGTTAAGCAGTCAAGAATGACATCAAATTTTTTCAGACATAATTGTAGTAATTACGTCTCCACTCTCTTTTTTATTATCTATGACGAATCAAGAAATTATTGATCAACTAAAAGCCGCATCTCGGGACTTGGTGTTTATCAGTGAGTCCGATTACCCGTTTGATGTTTTCTTGTGGCAAGATATGACATCTGTCACTTCTGAAAAGGTTCTACAACAGACAGATCATCCACAAGATACACCTGTTGAAATTGTACCATTTGACAGTTTTTTTAAGCAGGCGACGACTGTAGAAGATTGGCAGAGTTCAGAAGAACAGGAAACTGCTAAAAAATATCAAGCCCTTGTCTTAATACTCAAAAATAATCTCAGCAATCTACAGGTTTATCGCCTGGGTACGATAGAGATTAATGTTTATATTTTTGGTCAAACTTCCACAGGTGATTTAGTTGGTCTTTCAACCCTTGTTGTGGAAACATAATAGGCTAATAGCAGGCTTTATGAATATCTCTCGACTTAAGATATGCTGATATCTATTTTGTCCTCAATGATATCTTGAATATGTATAGGCACATTAGAAAGAAAGTTGTAGTGAGTTAGTTCTTCTAGTTTGTCAACGCTAACTCTGTAGGCTTTCCAGTCGGGGTTTATTCCCTGTTGGTTAGGTATGTTGACAGCAATCACCCGCGTGTTAGAAGTAATACTACTTATACCAGCACCCGGACGATCTAAGACAACTACAATTTTCCAAGTAGAAGCCGGAATCGTCACGTTGCTTTTGAAGAGTTTGCCCTGACTTCCGAGAGATCCAGCAATAATGTAAAGTTCTTCACCGTTTTTGACAAGCTGCCGACAATAGCTTTCCAAACTTTCCCAAGTTTTCCGGTTATTGTCGGGCGTTTGCGGTATGATGTTTGTCATTAAGAAAGTCGCGGAGTTATCTTCTGCTGTTCTGGTGCGATCGCCTGAAGGAACAATATGACCTTTATCGTAGCCTGATCTACTATAAACACTAGGAACCACTCGCTCCCAACTAACAGGAAGAGTAGCATCAGGACGAAAGTTATTTTGACGATCTATTATCCCCAACCATGACTGATTCAGTTGCCAGCTTGCCCAGTTGGAAGTTTCGTTGCTTTTATTATATGACAGCGCATACTGAGGTTTAACCATTAGGTAATTGTCAGGATAGGCGATATTTGCTGTAGCACCACTAGGATTTCCCAACATGAGATGAACACTCGTCGTTGGCGATGCTGGCTTTTGTCTTGTCGGTAACGGGATTAGAGAACACCCAACAAGCAATGCAAGCAGTGTGAGGGTGGCTACTAAAGTTCTCAGGCGATTGAAAGATCGAGTTTTACTCATTTTTTAGATTGTTCACTCATAAAATGCTAAGATAGGTCTGCTCAGAGTTCATTGGCAACACTCTTAACTTACGATTTTTTAGATCGGGTTCCAAACCTAAAACTTCCATTGGTGTCACACCTAATAAGGCATACGGCACATCTGTAAGTTCTAAACAATCAAAAGTACCTTGACGATCCTCAAAACAGAGCTCAACATCTCTAAAAATCCGTCCTTTCTGAACTTCTGCTGTCGTCTCGACGCTTGCTTCGCCTCCAAAACTAAGCCCAGCCTCGCTATCGCCGCAGCAGGTAAACATAGCAAAGTCGCTCCTGTATCAACTAAGATATCATTTAAGGTACAGGAGCGAACTTGCTCGGTAGGTATAAAGCCTCGTTCAGCTAAAACTCGATCAATACGGTTAGTTATTGTCAGGGTAACGATGACTTGCCCCATTTGCTTATCTGGAAAATTACGTATTCTCAGTTTACTCATTTCAACCAACCTAACAATTGTTTGTTGTGTTCATACAGCCATGATATATATTTGAAGATACAGATCCCCGACAACTTTTACGAAGTCGGGGATCTGGGGGAGTCTCTACTTCTTCGGAAATTGTTTCACTAATCGCATCAAAGCTGCACCCATTAAGAATCCTGCCACCTGCGCTCCATAACCGATACTACTGGGATTGATGCTACCAGAAATGTTTAATTGGCCAATACCGTAAAACAGCTGTTGCACAAACCACCAACAGACGTGGAAAAACGTTGGTAATTCTACAGGTAGAAAGACGATTAATAAAGGAACGATTGTATCAATTTTGGCTTTAGGGAACATGAAGAGATAGGCTCCCAAGATAGATGCGATCGCTCCATTCGCTCCAATAAACGGTACGCTTGAACTAGGTTCTGTAATAATTTGAAACAAACCTGTAAAAATGCCGGAAAATAAGTAAAATGCTAGAAATAATTTATGTCCGAGAATATTTTCGACATTTTTGCCAAAAACCCACAAAAATATCAAGTTACCTAAGATTTGACTAAAACTGCCGTTAAGGAACATTCCCAGCAGCAGTGAAGTCGAACGCCATAGTACAACTATCCCAGCAGCTGGGTTGCCAGACAGTACATTTGCGATCGCTGCATTAAAAAGCACTGGAATGACACCGCAACTGCTCACAACAGAGCCTAATTCACCACTGTTCTCTAGTTTGAGTTCCCAAAAGAAGAGGGCTAAGTTAATGCCAATCAGCCAGTAAATAACTTTTGGCTTTCCGCGACCTATAATGTTATCACTGATAGGAATCATTATAATTTAAAATGAGTTAGGAGTTATAGAGACTTAGCGCGTTTATACAGGAGTTAGTAGTTATTAGATCATAGTAATTCTTTTTTAAACCTAAACTTATTCTTACCTCCTCACGCCTCATTCCTCATTTCTCACTCTCTTGTATCGCACTCTCACTAGTAAATGGGGCAAAGGATTTAGAGTTACCCTTCGGGTGACGCTCGTGCTTCGCTAACGCTAACGCTAACACCAGTCGCCTACAGAGGGAAACCCTACAGCAATGGTTCACCATCCCAAACAGCCCTCAACCTTGTATTTCAAGCTTTTTAATTGTTAATTTTAATTCCGCGATCGCGGTACTAGGCAAACCAAATGCTAGGACATACACTTGTTGGAAGATACCAAATTATTAGTTACTTAGGAGGAGGGGGATTTGGAGAAACCTTTGTTGCTTGTGACACTCATTTACCAGGCTCGCCTCAGTGTGTCGTTAAAAGACTCAAACCCCAAGCAACAGATCCCGTAACTTTACAAACAGCCAGACGTTTGTTCGATACGGAAGCTCAAGTTCTCTATCAGTTGGGTTCTCATGAACGCATTCCCCAACTTTTAGCTTATTTCGAGGAAAACGAAGAATTTTATCTCGTACAGGAATTTGTTGAAAGTCATGACTTGAGTCATGAATTCACGCCCGGAAAAATCTTCAACCAAGAACAAGTCATTTCCCTATTGCAAGAAATCCTGACAATCTTGCAATTCGTCCATCAAAAGAAAGTGATTCACCGCGATATTAATCCGCGAAACATACTTAGACGCAAGCAAGATGATAAGTTAGTTTTAATAGATTTTGGCGCAGTAAAACAAATTACAACCCAGCTGGTAATTCCAGGAGGAAGCACAAAATTTACTGTTGCTATTGGTACTCCCGGATATATTCCCAGCGAACAAGCTCAAGGAGATCCAAAGTTCTCTAGTGATATTTACGCTTTGGGAATCATTGCTATTCAAGCTCTCACTGGCTTATCACCTGAACAAATTGAGAAAGATGCCGATACAAATGAAATTATCTGGCAACGCTCATTGCCGCATGGCAATATCACCAAGAAATTATCTGGCAAAAACATACAACAGTCAGCGATGATTTGGCTAAACTTTTAGACAAAATGGTGCGATATGATTTTCGCCAACGCTATCCATCGGCAACAGTCGCCTTACAAGCAATTACTGATTGGAATCAACCTCATCGCACAGTGCCATTAAATGTTTACACTCCACCACCAATCAAAATCTTTCCTAAACTTTCTAAAAAGTTACTCATAAATTCTGTATTGGGGCTAAGTTTTATAGGAATTGGTATTATAACATCTATTTATATCGTTCAGGCAATTAACTCTGCTAATGCTACAGAGTTGTACAAGCAAGCAAATACACTTTATGAATTACAACGTTATCAAGATGCTCTATCAACCTATGAAAAAACTGTCCAAATTAGACCAGATTATGCTCAAGCATGGTATGGTCAAGCGAAAACACTGTCAGAATTAAAAGAATATAAAGAAGCACTTGTCGCTTACGATAAAGCAATCCAAATTCAGCCGAATTATTTAGAAGCTTGGAGTGGACGGGGTTTTTCATTCTTGAAGTTGCAGCGATACTCAGAAGCGATCGCCTCTTTTGATAAAGCTTTACAGTTAGAAAATAACTCTCCAGAACTTTGGAATGCTAAAGGTGAAGCTTTAAGTCATTTAAACCAATATGATCAAGCTATTAAATCCTATGAAAAAGCTATTGACTTAAAAAAAGAGTTTTATGAAGCTTGGTATAATAAAGCTAGGGCACTACATAGTTTAAAAAGGTACGACGAAGCAATAGCAGCATACGATAAAACTATTGAATTAAAATCTGACTATGAGCAAGCATGGTACAATAGAGGCAATGCATTAGTGAATATACAACGCTATCAAGATGCTTTTACTGCCTATGACAAAGCAGTGCAATACAAGCCAAATTATCAGCAAGCCTGGTTGTCAAGAAGCAATATCCTGATTAATTTGCAACGTTATCCAGAAGCTTTGGAATCTTTTAATCAAGTTATTAAATATAATCCTAATAATTATCAAGCTTGGTATAATCGGGGCTGGTCGCTGCATCAAATGCAACGTGATGAAGAAGCAGTCGCATCTTATAATAAAGCAATTGAATTGAAGCGAAATGATTATCAAGTATGGTATAATAAGGGCAATTCACTATACAATTTAAAGAAATACGCAGAGGCGCTGGCATCTTACAACAGAGCAATCCGTTATAAGCCAGACTATAGCGAAACCTGGTACAGCAGAGGTAATGCCTTATTCAATTTGCAGCGCTACCAAGATGCGATCGCATCATATGAGAAAGCAATTAAACTTAAGCCCGATTATCAACAAGCAGTAAACGGCCGTAACCTAGCACAAGAAAAGTTAAAAGTCAATAGTTTACAAATCTTAGGGGGCACCTAGAGGCGGGTTTAATCCACAGACATCAAGCCTACACAAAATCCGTGAAACCCGCCCATACAACCAACGCGTAGGGGCGGGTTTAATCCACAGACATCAAGCCTACACAAAATCTGTGAAACCCGCCCATACAAAAGACTAACAGCTCGTTTCTAGCGAATATTAGCCTCTTGTAATAAGCTACCAGGCTCTGAAGATTGTGACTTCATTGTCGTCGAACTGCTACCAATGAATGGCTCAACCCTATCTAAGGCAGCAGCCATTCGTAATGAAGCTATCTTTTGACCTTCATTCTGTATTTGCTGCTTTTGAGCATATTCTCTCAGCTTATTTTTAGCAGTTGCATAGACTGAAGTATCTTTAGGAATTTGGTGAAGAAACTCCATAGCACCATCAAAATCACTCGCTTCCGCTTGATCATATGCTTGTTGTAGCAAATGGGTTGCTCGAATATGCTGCTTGTGGTTGTATTCAGCCAACTTTTGTTGAACTCTGTGATTAGTGGAGGTGTCTTTGGGAATTTGGTGAAGATAGTCTAAAGCCTCGTTAAATTCTTGTACTTTGGCTTTTTCATAGGCTTTTGCTAATAAACCATTCGTTCGTGTTTCGATATTATTTTGTGCTTGCTCAACTAGTGTGTCTGTTTTTGATTGCCAGTATAAAATGTCAGGCACTTGAGGCGCTGCATGAAGTACATCTGACCATCGATTCTCATGAAAAGCTTTTTCAGCGACTTGGTATTGGTGAGCAGCAATTTGCCATTGATTTTGCCATTCTTCGATGGTGGCTTGAGCCTCTGGGTACACCTGACTGGTGGAAGGAATTGATTTAGCCAGAGCGATGGCTCCTGACAAATCCCCTTCTTGATATTCTTCCGTTGCTTTATATAAAGTTTCTGTTGCTCGCTGTGCTGGGGAATGATTCATTAAAGAATATACCCCAAATCCCAACATGAAAGAATTAACTGCCAATCCGACTTTCATTCCCACAAGTAAGGGCGATAAGTTTGAAGAGGCATGATGATTGTCATTAACAATAAACTCCTCTTGATACTGATCATTTTCCCCCTTTTCTAACAACGTGTACTCTACTTCTAATATTTGCGATTTGCCACATTCCAATGGCATTTGCTTGATCGCCTGTAGAATCTCAGTTACCGACTGGTAGCGATCTTTAAAGTCGTAGCGGATCATTTGACTGAGAATAGCAGCGAGATAATCGCTGACCAACACATCGTTCAAACGCCAAATAATCTCATTAGTTGTTGGAGCTACTTTGTTTAATTGCCGTGGTGTACGCCCTGTTAAAGCCTGAATCGCAATCATACCTACAGCAAAAATATCGCTGTTAGGCTGTGTCTGACCGATAAATTGTTCTGGTGGTATATACCCCAAAGAGGAAACGGGAATCCTGTATATGGGTAATACCGAATCTAATCCAAAATCAACTGGCTGGATCGAGCCAAAGTCCATAAGAACTAACTTGTTGTCACAAGCACGTCTGATGAAGTTTTCTGGCTTAACATCACAATGGATAACGTCTTGAGAGTGAACAAATTGTAGAATTTTTAAGGCTTCTCGTAAGAATTCGATAACTTCGCTTTCACTCCAAAGATCTTCTGGATCTTGATTTGTTGGGAGTTCGGCAGCTAGCGAATGTCCTTCAATAAACTCTTGGACTAAGTAGAAGCGCTCATTTTCCTCAAAGTGAGAGATAAGTTGGGGAATTTGCTCGTGTTGTCCAAGAAACTTTAAAGTTTCGGTTTCGGTGAGAAAGCGCAACCTCAGAGTTTCTGAGTAGCTGGGTTCGGTATTATTCGCTTTTAGCTGTTTAATAACACACTTGGGATTCTCTGGAGTCTCAATGTCTATTGCAACGTATGTTTGTCCAAATACACCTGCACCCAAGTTTTGGACGACTTGATAACGCCCTTGCAGTACTTTACCGATCATGTATTGGGTCATTGGCTAATTACTTAGTCTCTGCTTATATAGGTTTCCTAACATTTCCCCCTGTTTCCGGAAGTCCTGATAATTCTATGAAAAAATAGATTAACCATTTGTCAAAATGGTTATTTTCGTTCTATTTATAACCTAACAGTAGATAGCAGATGCGATGCGGTAGATAGCATGTGGTATGGAGTTTTACCTAGAACTCAGGAACTCAAATCGCACTATCGCTGGCTCCTCTGTTCAACTGAAGGGGTTCCCCCTTGCTACTACAAACCATCATTGCTTTTTTTTAAGTGTTTTCTTTACTGTGTTTTATAACACAGAAGATCAAGCTAACACAAGTGTCTAAAATTTGCCAATGTTATTACTAATAACATTGGCATTGTAGCGCATTGCTTCTAAGAATCGGTGAGCAGTTGCGGCAATTCTCTACGGCGACATCTGACGACAACCCCTGACGCTCGTTCGCCCTTGGCGTCTCCCTTTGGGAGAGGACTCGCTAACGCAGCGCTGCCTCACCGCTAAAAGCGTCTGTGCAACGTCCCGCCATCCACTGTGATCATAAATTCGATTCTATTCTTTGAGAATGCCAGAAAATCCGGAAGAAAAGCAGCAATCATTGGCTGTCTGCGAGTTCTGATTTCTCTTCTTCAGGAATTGGCGCGGTAAACTCCTCAAATATGGTCATAATGACTGCTGCTGCTGGAACCGCTATAATCAAACCGATAAATCCTAGTAGTTTACCGAAACAAAGGAAGGCAAGGATAACCACTATTGGATGTAGATGCACTCGCTGACCCATGATTATAGGCTGGATGAAGTGAACATCGACTTGGTTTAAAATCAAGAAGAACACTACGACAAGTAGTGCCTTAAGTGGGGAGATAGTCAGTGCTACAAGGGCTGGCAAAAGTGTACCGACAATTGAGCCAAAATAAGGAATAACTTCTATAATTCCAGCTATAAGACCGAAAGAGACAGCCAAGGGAACTTTGAGAATCCACAGTCCAATCATGGCTCCACCACCAATAATCAGCATTCCCAATGCCGTACCCAAAAGCCAGCCTTCAAGTCTCACCTCGATAGATTTGAGTAACTTGATAATTCGAGGGTGTTCCCTACGCGGTGCCAACCGCAGCATTCCTTGAATTAAGGAATTAGGGTTGTAAGCCATGTATAAGGCGATGATCAATGTGGCTACGGTGTC
>CAZZVG010000134.1:0-9493 GCA_964657295.1 Iningainema sp.
GAATTACGAATTAGTAATTAACTAGCTGTAGGGAGTCGAGAAATGTTGTTGGAATTAAAGCGCATCCATATTCCACCAGGACAACGAGTGCTACTACAAAATGTTACCTGGCAAGAATTTGAGGAAATTTTAGAGGAACTAGGGGAACACCGTTCAGCACGAATTGCCTACGACAGGGAAGTGTTAGAAATTATGGCACCATTGCCAGAACATGAAGACGATAAAGAAATTGTTGGCGATTTAGTGAAGGCACTTTTAGAGGAACTTGATATTGAGTTTAGAAGTCTTGGTTCCACAACCTTCAAAAACCAAGCAATGCAAGCAGGTATAGAACCTGACCAGTGTTTTTATATCAAAAATGAAAGTAAAATTCGCGGCAAGAAACGATTAGATTTAACAGTAGACCCTCCTCCAGATTTAGCTTTAGAAGTGGATATTACCTCCCGGACTCATTCCAGTATTTATGAAGCACTACAAGTTCCGGAACTTTGGCGTTTTGAAAAAGGCAAACTCCAAATTAATTTACTACGAGATGGGCATTATATAGAGTCTCAGTCAAGCTCAAATTTTCCTAATTTACCACTGTTTGACGTGATTCCCCAATATTTAGAGCAAAGTAAAACGGTAGGTAGAAATGCAACAATGAAGGCTTTTCGCCTGTGGGTGCGCCGTCTTGTCAATATATTGAGCATCGAATAATTAGTATTACCTGTATCTACTAAAACTGGTTAGATTTGCTGCTTACATAACTTGTTCAATCAACTCTCATAGACAACAGTTGGCTGTCCTGTGATAGCTGCTAAACGATCGCTGATTGATGTAACAATTGCAAAAGCTGTTTCTTCTACTATGATACCCGACTCGAAAACAACATGAATACCATGCATTTCGTATGAAAATGATACTTCGCAGCCACAAACTTCAATTTGGCAGACATTCTGTCCTTCAATTACTTTTGATGGATAGTCAAGCGGTTGATATATCTCACAATCAGCGTTTTCTGGGAAGATGAACCATCCACCAGCCTGCGGCTGGATATTAAATTCAAGCATTAAAATACCGTATTGATACAATAGTTATAAGCTATTTTGTATACAGTGAATGTCGCGAGCGCATGATGCGATTTCCTAATAAAAATTAACTCTCACACCAATTTATTCCTTGTTAAATCGCCATTTAGCAGTTGTTTATCTATTTATAATTATCTAGTTCTTCATCATACTCTACTAGTTCTGTATCTTCTGATTGATTGGCATCAGACAGAAGCGTTTTGCCCATAGCTTGCTCAATTATTTCAAACAAAGCTTTGTGTCGAGTTTGAAAAAATATTTCAAACTCATCTGCACGTAGAGCAACTGGATCGATAACGTGCGATCGTAAAAGCTCATTCATACGTTCCTCCGTAATACCAGCTTTTTTCTGAAGGTCAGATAAATAAAAACTAGGAGCGTTACCGCCAATCATTCTGTTAGTTTTGGATGATAGAGGTGTTTTGTTAACAACGCTGTCGTATAGTTCATCTTTAATACCGTTCTTTTTGCACCAACTACGTGGAAAAATGTGATGAATATCTGTTGGTTCACTATGATGCATCAAAGCGTCGATTTCAAAACCTGTGAAGAAATCACATCCTTTATCTCGCAATAGCAAAGCAGATAAACCTTTATATGCAGCACTCCGGCGGGTATAAAGTCTGAGAAGGCGGTTGGGTGAAAAGTTAGCATCTTTGATTGTATCAGGTTCAGAATCCTCAGATTTAATCCACTTCAACATTTGTGGCAAGTCTTTAGCAAGACGACTTTCAATGGCACTGCTGTATAGTTCGCCAAAAACTCCACACCAATACCAACGTACCAACTTGGCACGTACAGCATCGTTGAAACTGTCTTTTTCTAATGCTGCAAAAATAGCTGCAAGTGCTGTCAGTTGAGATTGGTATGGTAAATCCCCAGCAGTAAATATCTTTTGTGTATGTAGTAGTTTGGCTGCTTCCTCAAACCCTCCGGTAACTTTTTCAGCCGAAGTTTTGTATTCGTCAAGTGTCAGCTTTAGGATATCTTTACGAGTGCAACTGATAGTCCCACCCTGTTCTTGGCGCTTCCAAGCAGCAACCAAAGTCACTGCTTGCAAAAAGTCTGTATTTTGAACATTACCTAATACAGCCAGATGTTTCAGTCTCTTTTGTCGCGTTGTCCAATCTTCTCGCAAGTGAAACTCATCTGCTGCATAGGTAGCCGTAAGCAAATCAAAGACGTTGAGAGCAACGCCGCCTTGGTTTACCTTTTCAAAAACTTGGCACACAGCTTCTCTCGGTGTGTCAGTCCCAAGCAAGATAATCGGTACTTGGTACTGTTGAAAAGACTGAATGACCTCCTGAACGAAATTAGTCCAACAGTTAAGGCGTTGTTGCATATTTGCAGGGTCAAGTTGAAGGTACGCCTGCATCCAGCTAAACTGCCCTAAATTATCAAACACTAATTGCAGAGGAAAAACACCAGCAGTACACTCTTTTTCAATTGTTGAATAGTCCTCCTGAATTTCACCACGTAAATTCCGCTTAATTTTCTCCTGAGGAACAGATATAATTGCTTCTTCCCTGTCACAATTAGGAGTTAGCGCCTTAGCAATATCAATGTAGTACCACCGATAAATTTCTTTACCGCGAGCATCTTTAGTTTTGACTGGCTTTCCTGAAAGCAAGACTTGAAACAGTGAGGTCATGCGCTGTTGCCCATCTAACAGCAACTGCTCTGGTGTTTGCAGTTCCTTGCAGACAACGCCTTCCAACAAGCGATGTTTGAAGCGTACGCTTGGGTTGCCAGTTTTTAGCATCATGACTGCCCCAATTGGATATGAGAGTGAAACGCTGGCTAACAAACTTCGGATTTGCTCATCTTTCCAAACCCAACTGCGTTGAAAGTCTGGCAACTGAGTTTTTCCCTCTTTGGTGTTTTGCAATAGTTGTAGTAGGGACTGTGTGTTGCTTTGAATATTAGCTATGGCGGGCATATCGTTCTTATTTGATCAAACAGAATGTTTTGGGACTCACCCAAGATTATCTTTCCCAATTGCCGCCTCAGGCTAACTTCGACACTCCATGATTTGTTTGCAACCCCATCACCAGCTAACAAATAAGGGCAGCAATGGCATTTTCCTTATGCTAGTCGGCTATGCTTGAGAATATCCAAAGGATGAGTACCAACCATGCCTCTCACCCCAACTCCTCAAGAGCCTCAGCAACAGACCATCGAACTGGAAGAACATGGCAAGCTAGTTCTCCCCGAATCCATTCGCCATCACCTCAACCTACAACCCGGTGAGAAACTAATTCTTACCCTCGAATCGGATGGCAGCTTACGCTTAACCAGTCTCCGCCACCAAATCCAAAAACTTCAGGGGATCTATAAGGATGTTGCCCCTGGGATCAGCCTTGCTGACGAACTGATTCAAGAGCGGCGCAGAGAAACTCAACCATGAGTCTGCAGCCCACTACGGTTCTTGATGCCTCGGCGCTACTTGCCTATCTTCAAGGAGAAACCGGAGCCACAATCGTTGCCACAGCATTAACCCAAGGCTCTGTAATCAGCGCTATCAACTGGGCAGAAACTCTCTCCAAACTCGCAGAACGAGGGCAAGCTCCGGATGCTGTCACCACTCAACTAATCAACCAAGAATTGTTAAACTACGCCCTGCAAATTCACCCAATCGATGAACCGCAGGCACGTTCTATTGCCAAGCTGCGTGTCCCTACTCAACCGTGGGGTTTGTCACTGGGGGATCGTGCCTGCCTTGCCCTAGCTATTAGCCTAAATTTGCCTGCCCTAACCTGCGATCGCATTTGGGCAAACTTAAATATTGGTGTGTCCATAACTTTGATTCGTTAATGCGATCGCGCTCACCCCAGCACAATGTCCTCATTCAGCACTCCCATTGATATCAAATCCGGTTAAATGAACACACAAACGGTAGGGGCACAGCACTGCTGTGCCCCTACAAATACCATGTGCAATCAACCGGATTTGATATGAAACCTTGACTTCGACACTCCATGATTTATTGGGTTTGGCGATCGCGCTTCGGGGTCGATGCTAAAATACTGTTATGACATTACTGGTATCGCATACCCAAACAATAAGTATGCTAAATTAAAAGGTGGTTACGGAAATGACAATCGCAGTTCTAGGAGCCACTACTCTAGAGGAGTTCCTAAAACTTCCATATATTAATGAATCACCAGCGAGTGAGTATATCAACGGAGGAGTGGTTCCCAAACCGATGGGAGGTGGCAAACATAGCCTGTTACAGAAGCGTTTAGTTGCTGCGATTGATGCTGCAGGTAGCAACTACGAAGCCTTTCCAGAATTGCGCTGTAGCTTTGGTAATCGTTCAGTCGTTCCTGATGTAGTTGTTGTTGCCACCAATCAACTACCACTGGATGAAAATGGTGATATCGCTAGTACTGGTATTGAGTTTGCACCACCTTGGGTCATTGAAATCCTTTCGCCCGATCAAAGTCAGACCAAGGTTACTGGCAATATTCTATACTGTTTGAGGCATGGCAGTCAGATGGGATGGTTAATAGACCCAAGCGAACACTCTGTATTAGTCTATCAGCGCGATCGCCTTCCCGATTTGTTAGCTGGTGCAGATGTTTTGCCTGTATTAGAAGGTATAACCCTGACTCTATGCGTTGATGAAGTATTTGCTTGGTTGCAGCGGAGAAATTGACTGACAAAAACGGTTGTACTGCAATAGATATGAATGAGAAATTGCAGGTGATTTTAAGCCAACTGCCATGCCTTAAGGCAAGCCATTCCCAAAGTCTACGCACTCCCTTGGAAATTTACGGCGATCGCCTTTTTATTCGGAAAAATGGCAGGAATTTTACTCTTCTTGAATTTGAAGCCAGTTAGGAGGTTGAACGATCCAGTCTCGGATCGCAAATGGAGATTCAGAGGCATTTAGCTCCTTAGCTACAGCTTGGGGGATTACCACTACACTGTACAGTACTTGCAATACCTCAATTTTGTCGATTAGCAGTAAGTAACAAATCGGTGAAGTATCACAGACAACAATCATTTAGCTCTGAACTCATCAAGGGTTTGGAGATCTTGTTCCAGTTCAGCTTTGTCATAGTTGAGGTAGACTCCCATGCGCTTTAGAAATGCGTGGGTTTCCAATCGAGTTGGTAACAAAAGTATCCGTTTCACCTCAGCAGTACTAATCTCACCGCAACGGTAAGCATCAGCAACAACTATTTCCAGCAGCCTACGAGAAAGGCTCCCCCATGCTTGATCTAGTCGTTGAGCAATTTCATCAGGAATTTCAATTGTGATTTGCATGAAGCATTGGAAGTGAAGTCACGAACTAGCTCTACGGTAAGCGATAATCGCAGTCTTAGATTGTTCAGGGTAAAGCTGCTCACTTTTATTCATGAATAAATTAATGTGATCGCCTACCAGATTTGTGAGCTTGGGACAAAGCTGGTGCGTTTCCGGATAAGTAAGCTATACTTATATAATACTCACGCAGATGAGCAACTCCTATGAATCAAGCCGGAGAAACAAAACGGCAAAACTTCAATGTTTCACCCGAACAAGAGGCACAGATTGAATGGCTGCGAGTAGCGATGGGAGTAACAACGACCAAAGAAACAATTCTGCGATCAATTTCTGTGATGACCATCCTTCATAATTATCTGCAACAAGGCTATCAAATCCGACTGGTTACACCAAAAGAACAAATTCATTTGGTAGTTCCTGAACTAGAACCAGCACCACAGTCAACTAGGCAGTATTTAGTATCGCGTCCACATCCTTGGCGGCGGCAATTATACGTGAAAGGTCGGCGTATGTTGGCGAACACGGTTTGGCAAGATATGCAACTGAATCACCTTTCCACTGAAGAAGCAGCAGAGAATTTCGCTTTACCTATCGCTGCTATCCATGAAATCATCCGCTACTGCGAAGCGAACCAAGAACTCATAAAGATGGAAGCGGATGAAGAACGTTATCGTCTGGAACAGCGAGGAGTTAACGTTGAGTCTCAGACTGCTAGTTGATGAAGATACTCAAGCACGTCGTTTAGTTGAGATGCTGCAAGCAGAAGGTTATGATGTACTGACGATAAATGAGGCAGGCATGACTAGTGTATCAGATACAGTGGTAATGGAAATTGCCAGAACACAACAGCGTGTGTTGCTTACTCGTAATTGTGATGACTTTTTAGCATTGCACGAGACGAACTCAGATCATTCTGGAATTCTGGCGATATACCAAGATGCCGATCCCACAAAAAGTATGAGTTACACTGCCATAGTTAATTCAATAGCAAATTTGGAAAGAACAGGACTATCTTTGAAAGGGCTGTTTATAGTTCTCAACCAGTACAACTGGTAGTGTGAGGTAAAGTAAAGGTGCGTTTCGCTACAATCCGCTGCGGTTCTCACGCTTGATGCTGTCCCATCCTAGTCTAATTGTGGTACGGACATCTTGCTCGTTATAAATCGGGGGTGTGCTAGAAGGTCATACCCCACAAAAGATTTATTTAATGCATTTTGCTTTCATGCATATACAGACAGTAGGAAGTAACACTCTGCTCTATGGGCAAACAGGGTGTGCCTGGAAACCCAAGCAATTGGGATATACAGCAGTGTTTTATTTGTATAATCTCACACCTTATAGGTGTGGGAGCGTCAATAGGAATAGCCTTGCCGCTTGAGTGGATTTATGCTGTTAGCCCTGCAATGAATTGCAGGGCTAGTTATCGGACAAACAAAAGATTTACGATTAAGCGCTAAAGTACTTAGCTACTGGGTGATAAGTAATAATTGCCGTCGTTGACTGTTCCGGATAAAGCTGCTCACTTTCATCCATCTGTAAGTTAATGCGATCGCTCCCCAACAAATCCAGCAACTTATATTGATCCTGCATATTCAGACAAGCCGGATACCCAAAACTGTACCGCGAACCACGATAACGCTGTCCTAAAATATCCCGAATATTATCCGGTTCCTCAGCGCCAAAACCCAACTCCCAACCAACATGAATGCAAAGGCATCGAAAATGCTTCATTCTTTGTGGTTGCTTAATAAATACAAACCTGCATATAAATTACTAATTCATTCTGTATCGACACCTTCATCTGTTAGTTGTTCTAGCTGAATCAAAACTTTTTCCCGCCATGCTTTTTCGATTCTAGTGTTCAATAGTTCGTGTAAGTGTTCTTGTTGTGTAGTATCAAACCAGGCTCGAAGCTTATTAATGACTAGCTTATTATATTTTAACTCTGAACCGTATGCGTCAGCGCACGTCTTCCAGTCAAAAGAACTGACAAGTTTTGGTTTGAAAATTTGTTCACCATCTTGTTGAACTGATTGAAGGAAGTCTTCGTACCATACTTCCCAGTTTGCCAAAAGTTCCTCCAATAAATTATGTACAGGTTTGAGAGATGGATTAGCTCTCTCATTTTTGAGTCGTTCTTTTAATCCCCAAAAAGCTTGACGAGTAAGGTTCCAAGCAATATTTCTTGCTCCATCACCCAGTAAAAAATAGATGTTAAGATTATTCCACATTCCTCTTCGGCGTGTGGTTGCCCATATCTTACGTGGATGTGTTTCACGCAGATCTCCCTCAAGATAGTTATGCACACGCCGATTATACTTTGATAAACTCCTATTTTGGTCTACAAAAATTTCCAAGAACTTAACAACTTCTTTTTGCGCCTTCTGCGCGTTTTCTTCTTCTTGATTCTTAATCAAAACATCAAGTGCTTGTCCTGTATTTTCAAGCCTATCAATATGGGATTTTCTTAGTTTTTCTAGTTGCTCAATCAGTTCAGCAATAATCTGCTTTGGTTCATCTGAAGCAGCATTAAAGCAGAAGATTGGTATATCACTCGCCACGTTATCTTTCTGCTGTAATCTCTCTTGTACTTGTTGCTGCTTCAGTTCGTATCCCTCCTCTTCTATTTCTACTTTGTAGCCAGCATCATCTTTCATGTCTAAAGCCTCACCGTTTCGAGGAAGAAGGAGAAAGACGACTCGCTCTTTTAATCCCCCTTCTGAGCGTGTTTCACTCAGCTTATCAATCAGATTTTCAAAAATTGGGTCGGGTGCGTCAGTGAATCTGGAACAGAATACTGTCAGGGTTCGTGAGTCGTCTATATATTGCCTTATATCCGGTCGGTTCGCTGTTGCCTCTTTATAATCGCCTTCTATACCTTTTGTGTCTACGATATCTAACTCGTAGGAGATATCTAAGTCATAGGAAGACTGAATGACTTTATCAGGAACAATTACATCTATCCTCTGTGGAAATGGGAATTCATGATCCCGACCATAATTGATATCAGCAAACTTATTTTTTAACCACGCAAGGTCTGTCTGCTCAGAGGTTCCCTCAAACCAAATTTTGCGTCGATTCCTTTCCTGAAGCTTCATTCGATCTAAAAGCTCTAGGCGGAGAGTGTCTGCATCATCACATCTGTTAGCCAAATCTATCAAAGGATCAAATATCTCCTTTTTACCATAGGCATTCTCTCGCTTTTCCTTTACTAACCCAGTCATGTTGCGGATTAGGCGATCCATCTCTTTACTCACATTTGTTTGTTTATCTTTCTGTTCTCCCTCATTGCTATTTTTACAAACTGCACACAAATCTTCGACTATTTTGTTTATCTCTTCTTCTGCCTGAGGCTCGACAAATATCCCGAATTTATCTCCTTGTTGAATCCTAACTTCGCATACAGTTGTCCCACCAGCACCCGTTTCCAAAACTATTTCGTCACCTGGTTTTATTGTTTGTGGAATGACCAGCCCTGTTAATTTGCTAATGAATGTGGTCTTACCAACACCAATGCGACCAATAAAGGTTATCGAATGCTTTAGAGAAGTCAGATATTTTGCCTCGCGTCTCAGCGTATTACCGTACATTTGGGCTTGATTGAGCAGAAGTTTCGGCAAATCTGACTGAGATTTTAATTCTTCCAACTTTTGCAGATAAATTTCCGCTTTGCATAGTGCATTGCGCTGGGGATGCCAAAATGAAGGGCGTTCTAAATGCTCCCAACGCAATTTCAAAAACTCCCGGTAAGCCTTCGCATCATCCGTACCAACAGCTGTTAGGTATCCCTCGACTTCGCTTTCCGTAGGGGTAACTACCCCCTCCTCGATACATGAGACTCGGCTTTGATCCCCGTTGAGGCTTTTAGCAATATCGGCTTGCTTAAGATCTGCAGCATTTCTCAACTCAGCTAACGTTGGTCCTAAATCGGCATTAATCTCATTTATGCTAATACTCATCCTTTAAGTACCTTAATATAAGCTATTAATTATTTTTATTTTTAACATACATGTTAATTTTAATACCATTATAATTAAACATATGTTGACTATCCAGAATAGTCAGTGTGTTTTGGGCAACAAAAATAGCCTGGGATTTATAATCCCAGGCTCATAACGCAAGTCCTTTTTCAGAGGAATTAAAATCTTTAC
>CAZZVG010000135.1:0-3852 GCA_964657295.1 Iningainema sp.
CAAGAGCAACTGAACAAAATTCCCACCCTCGCACAGCAAATCAAAGGTGTTAAGAGCGTAAAGGTGAATGTTAAAGTTTCTCCAGCTACAGTAGCACCTAAGAAGTAATGAGTTATGAGTGATGAATGATGAGAATGAAGTTAGAGAGGATATGAATTGAAATTTGGACTGTTTCTTTCTTCACTTTCTTCTGACTCAGAACTCCTGTACGGGCAGGTTTTATCCGATCAATATAAATATTTAAGATTGATAGGTAAAACCTGCCCCTACTCCTCATAACTTCAAAGCCCAAGGGTACGATCTGGAAATCCAGCAACATCAAAGTAGCGAGTTCTTCCCACCGTTTGATACTTCAGGATAGTCTTTAAACCATTGGCAGCTGGTAGAGATTTGAGCGTAAAAGACTTAGATTTCATGTTGTCGGGTTCGCCAACGAATGCTTCACTCAACACGCGACCAACAAGTTTACCTTGTGCAGTTAATTTTAACTTTAGCAGCTTTGCTAGAGTTGGTGCAACATCTGCATTGCCAGCAGGAGTCAAGTCTTTAAACCCTTGCTTAAAGTCAGGCCCAGTTGCCATCATAGTGTTGAATGTGTCAGCGCGACTGAAGCTGCCATGCATTCCCTGTCCTTGTTGTAAGGGGGTGTCTGCAACTTCTACTCCACACGCTGTCGGTTCTCCGCAACCTGTATCAAAAGAGCGAAAGTTTACCAAGATGGATGGTTTAGGAGTCCGTGCCGCACCTCGAAGGGCGATCGCACTAAAAGGCAAAGTTCCGGGAAATGAATCTAAGGTGTCATCCACAAATAAGCCACTAACATAATCTTGCTTGAGTAGCGAATCCACAATCTCTTTGGCAAGGGCTTTTTTGTTAGCGTTATTAGGCAAGTAAATTAAATCAGAACCACCATTTCCAGCAACAATGATATCTGGATTTGTCTGGTCTTTACCAATAATATTGTTTTTAGAAAACTGTCCCTTAGCTGGATCGACAGGGGTATTGTTCTTATCTGGATCAAACAGAGGTAATTTCAATTCATTCGCCAAGTCTATTCCTAAAAAACCAGGCGGTAAGAAACCTTTTGGTACATCAGAGTAAGAAAGTGTTGCAGCATAACTGGTTTTGCTTTGCTTGCTGATTGTTGAGAAACCGTGATCGGCAGTAATAAATATGTTTGTCGTTGTATCCAAGCCTAATTGTTTGAGTGTGTTACGAATTTGCGCCAGGTTCTTGTCCATGTTTTGACGGGCGGCTTGAGTCGTGGCACCGTTGATTCCTGGAACAATTTGGTTGAGGCTATCACCGTGGTTGTGCTGTGTCCCATCAGGATCGCGAGACCAATAAACTAAAACGAATGGTTTTTGCCTTTGTTGGAAGAGTGGTAAAATTGCTTTGGTTGTCACATCGACAAAATATTGCTGCTGCACTGTATTGGCAACTTTAGTACCTGGTGTCTTGCTGTCGCCTGGTTTGCCGTTATCTCCCCGTGATGGCGCTGCCTGTGGTAGGGAGTTTTTGGTAAGTGAGGCAGTTATTTCCGAACTTAGAGGAATTCCTGTTGGTGAGCCTGTGGCATCATCAATAATGATCGTAGGTTCGCCTTTTTGCAATGTAACATCTTGAATTAAAACTGGTCCGATTTTTCCGACAGCAGCAGTACTGAAACCTGCTTTTCTGGCAATTGATAGTAAAGTTTCTTCGTTGAGATAGTTGGTACCGAACTGTTTGTTAACTTCTTTAAGGACAGCATTGTTTTCTAAGAAGGGAACTAGGCTATTTTTAGCACTGTGAACCGGAGCGCTTACTTTGATGGTATTACTGAAGTCACCTGTATCACCCAAATAATGTCCAGTCGCGATCGCCGAAGCGTTAGCAGTCGTGAAGGTAGGAAATAGAGAGTGAGTATTGATAAAGTTGACTCCCTGTTCTCGAATCTCCTGCAATGTTGGAGTATCGGTGGAATTAATGACACTAGGACGCAGCCCATCGGCTACGAAAATGACGACATTGTGTTGTGATTGCTGAGCGGTTTTTCTAGGAGTTACGGTACATGCTACCAAAAATGCCAGGATAAAAAGGGTTAATAGCACCCAGGGGCGATTGAGCTTAACAATTCCCATAACCTTCAAAGATTGTCAGGACATCAAGATTTTATAACTTAAGTGCTAAATTTTACTGTCTTTTTTTTATTGACTTTTGCCCGGAGAGGGAAAAATATCTAGCACTTACCAAAAAACATCTAAGTAAGGGCGATACGGCTTAAGCCGTTGCCGTTCGCGGAGCGTCTCGAAGAGAAGGCATCGCCACCTTGGGCGAAATGCAGAGATTTCCTGTTACAAGGAGCGATCGCAAAGAGTGAACTCTTAGTATCCATGATACATCAATACGACTTCCTCGCTTTTATTTGATATTATTTACAGCATCTACAAGGAGTGATTCGTTATAATGATTAGACAGTTTGGGATAGGAACTCTATTTCCAGCGTCATGTAAGTAGGTGGGCATGAAAAATTCAAGCCAAAAGCTTGATATATCAGGATTTCTTTCTTTTGCCTTTTTACGTTTTACTTTTGCCTTGTTATACTAGTTCGGTGATGGCGATGAAAATCGTTCTTTAATCAGGTTTCATCCTCAGCTAAAGTAATCAGTGCATCATTCAGAGTTAGATTTAGCTGCTGGTGCAGACTTGGAACTAAGTCAATCCCAAAGTTTTTATCTTTCTGCTGACCTATAGCATTAAATTTAACACCAATACAGACTTCTTCACGATGTTGGGCGGCGAGTATGCAGTCAGCAAAAGTCAGCTTGCTAATCTGTTCGGCTGGGAAGTAAAGCGATATTGGCTTGATATACAATTCGCTACCCTCAGCCGAGAACAGATCCCGATATATTGATATTACCTCTGGCTGCTGGGAGACTTGGGCTAAAATTTTAGACACCAATTGATTGGTAAGCAAAAAGTCTTTCACACCTGCCTGGATTACTAAGTCAGTGTCTTCGGAATCAATAATTTCTGCAATCAACTCGGTAGTCACTTTGTTTCCAGTTTCAACAGTGTAGTTTTGGAAAACTTGCCGAAGTTCCAACAAGGTTGTGAGGACTTTGGCGTCAATTTCTTCCGCGTTTTCACCACTCCCTGCTAAAATAGAGATGCTATTAAATTCGTGAAGATTTAAAGTCACAAGCTGCTCGACTGAATTTACACTGATTTGCCAAGCTTCCATTTTAATATGTGGATAGGTTTTGGCGATCTTGTCAAATTCAGCTTGCACCTCATCGGTTAAATCCTGTGCAACTAAATTAACTTGTGAACCTTCAACTAAGTATTTCGCATATTCTTTAAGGATAATCGGGGCTTTGCTATTCCAGCCAATCACAAGATACTTTTCAGTTTTTCTCTCTAATGTTCGTGATTGATTGGCATAGCTAAGTTCTTTAGGTTGCACTACAGGTTGTGGATAGAACTGGATTGTTGAGTCATCTTCTGCTAAGATAATAACTTCATCATCATCAGCTAACTTGTAATGTTTGCTAGGTTTTATTGTCAAAGTTTTATCTGCATGACGTACACCGATTGGCATCCCGTGGGAAAAATGAAATGGCAGAGCACCGAAGGTTAAATTATGCCAGTTGGAATCAGGGTGATAAAAATAGAATTCGTTTCCTTGAAAACCTACCAGGTTTAAATAGACTGCCGCAAGTCCCGCATTCCGTGAGGTTTGAACCAATATTCGAGCTAAAATATCTGCTTCATTTAGAGTCGTCACCACTCCAGGAACAATATTCTCAGCAAGTCGGCGATATTGTTCTAAATATAATTCTGCAACGATTGGCGGCAAATTATCTTCCC
>CAZZVG010000135.1:3862-5925 GCA_964657295.1 Iningainema sp.
GCTGCGACAACTGCTAAAATCGCTTTGAGTAACCGTGCATCAGATAAAGTCTTAATATCTTCAGGATCAGAGGGTTTGGCTTCATTCAGAATGACAACCGATTTAGCTACCTTGACTCCGACTTTACTCAAGTCATTGACACTGGTGATTGAACCACTGCGAGTTACCAATCGTGTCGGTTTTATTGTGCCTACTAGATTATTTCTGAGAAAATCATCCATCTCCTCCTTGCTTTCTTGAGAGAGGATCACAATAACGGCATCGTTTTCTGATTCATTAGCTACGACTAATTCTTTGACAATATCTATAATCCTGTCGCTAAAACCTAAAATTAAGGTATGGTTTTCCTCGACAACCGGGCTTCTCCCTTTACGCAGCAACTCCAGTCTTGATTCAAATTGCTGGGTAATGAAAGCAACTAAGCTAGAGAACAACACTAAACCAACAAAAATCGTAATGACACCGACAACCTTAGTGGCAAGATTGGCGTTGTCTCCCGTGTCTCTTAAACCTATAAGCTGAACAAATACGTCCCAAGGAAATCCCCCATAATCTTGTGGATCTTGATTGGGGAAAAACCATTCGGAAACGTAACGTGCCACTGTCATTAAAACAAAGGCACTAAAAAACAACGATAGTAATGCCAGAAAGACTGAAAATCCTCCTTTCGACATAAAGTTGTCGAAGTTGTACTGTGTGCGCTTTTGCCAAGAAACTTGATTTTGCGAACGACTGTTATTATGACCCAAAATGACTACTAACCTCCTAACCAGACTTGATCCCAAGTTGCCTTAATTAACTGTCAGCTGATAACCAACTGCTGAGTGTTATTCAGTACGCTCATGATCACAGCTTACATTTTACAGGAAGGTTGACGGGAACGCTCATTATATACATGGAATGAAAATTAATGATGTGTTCGTTTACATCCTTGGTAGGGCTTTCGGTACCCTACGGAACGCCGTGCCTGCGATACGGCTTAAGCCGTTGCCTTTGGCATCGCCCCTGACGAATTTATAATTATTTATTGGATAACCCTAATGTAGCGTTTCTAAATTAACAATAATTGTCTAATTAAGAGCCGCAAATTCATACTTTTCGGAGATATTTTTGAGCGAAAATGATTGATAATTAATATTATACGAGCGATCGCAAATTACTCTCAAAGTAATTTCTAAAATAGTCTTTATATAGTTGACAACTTACACTAGCTTTATGACCTTCCAACGCCACCAATCCTAAACTTTTTAACTTAACCGCCACTTCAGTCTCTAATTCTACTGGCGAACTTACTACCTGTTTAAAACTATCCCATAACCGAGAGTCTTGTCTTACCTTTACTTCTAGATACTCTAAGTGCTTGTTCAAAATTTCCCTACTATTAGTTAATTGCAAGAAATTTTCTGAAGAAATATTTTCAGATACGCTATCATAGAAAAATAATCGTAACAAATATGGAAATCCTCCTGTTAACTCGATTAAATAAGCGAGTTCAGTAGGTTTTAAGTTTAGTCCATAACGTTTTACTAAATCTTCAACTTGAGTTTGATTGAACGGAGTAAGTTTTATAATTAGTCCGACATTAAATGGTGATTGATAACTTTTAACCTGTATGTACAAATCATTGACATGAACAATAATGAGGCGGATTTTTTTCCAGATTAAAATATCTTTACTAATTTCATACCATGATCGCAGTAATGCCAAAAAATCTCGGGCAATCTTAGGATCATCAAAAACTTTTTCGATACTATCAAATGCCAGAACGATAGGGGTTGAAATATTTTTCAGAATGTGCGATCGCCAGTAATTTGTGCAACTCATCAAAGCACCTATATCGTCATCCCAATAATCATCGAGCTTAGAAGTTAATTTCAACTGTTGAGCCGCGTTCGCACATATCCAACGTAAAAATTTTCTAATAGAAGTAAAAATTTCTGTTTCCGCTTGATCCAAATCTAACCGCACAGTGGAGTAATTCTGATTTTCACTATAAGCAAGAATTCTTGCTAAAAGCGAGGTTTTACCAATTTTTCTAGAACCTTGAATCCGAATCAAAGCTC
>CAZZVG010000135.1:5935-9482 GCA_964657295.1 Iningainema sp.
AGAATTTCTTGATAGCATGTTGTTTCGATAGGTGTACGTTTTACATATAAAAGAGAATCTAAAGGGACTTGTCCTTCTGGAAACTCTAAAAAATTCTTTTCTGGTAGAGGAATAATATTGGCTCTCTGTGCAAATCCTGAATTTTTCAATTTTTTTTCTAGCACTGCACGGCAATTAATTCTCGTCACTTTTTCGCCAACAATACCTGAAATTAATTGCCAGACTTTAGGAGCCACTATCTGCCTAATATATTTCTCAGAATAGTTATTTTCTATAGCGATTTGTTCATAAGTTTTGCTATTTTCAGATAAAGATTCTATCAAAATTACCTTTTGCAAAAAAGTGAGAGAAATTTTTGTCTTTTCGCTAATCAAACGCTCAGTAAATGTAATAACTTCTTCAATATTACTCATGACTCCTCAATCTTAAGATTTAATGCACCGTGTGATCTCAGCCATTGCGTTTGTTGTGGAGTCAAGCCCACAGCATCTGTAAACAATGCGCCTTTGACACGGCAATTGATAAATTCAACCCCATGAAGATTGCTATCTTTTAGATTAGCATGTCGCAAATCAGTCCCAAGCAAATTAGCCCCTTGAAGCATAGCTCCCTCCAAGTTAGCCTTAAACAAAGAGGCTTTACTCAAATCCGCATTTTTTAAATCAGCGTTTACCAGTATACCTAATTCTAAAGCAACTTGATGCAAAGTGGCACCTGTCAAATCTGCATTAGTCAAATCGGCTTCAATTAAATTTGCTTCGCTGAGATCGGTTTTACTCAAAATAGTTTCCTGTAATTGTGCCTCCTCTAAGTTAACGCGGCGCAACAAGGCGTTAGACAAAATCGCCCCTTCGCAGTTGCTTTGGCAGAGGTTAGCATCATCGAACTTAGCCCCAGCCAAATCTGTTGCTTTGAGATTTGCTTTAAATAAATTTGCCCCTGTTAAGTCAGCTTGAGTCAAACAAGCCCTTTCCAAATTAATCTCTGTTAGATTTGCCCCTTGTAAGCATACATCCTGTAGTTTAGCGTAGTTCAAACGAGCGCCAGTTAAGTTCGCCTTGGTTAGATGTGCCCCACTCAAGTTTGCCCACAACAGACTCACATTCAACAGATTTGCATTTTGCAAATTGGTTTTCTGGAAGTCTGCTCGATTCAAATCTGCCCAAATTAGCTTGGCATAGCTCAAGTTAGCCTCACTGAAATTGGCTCCAGTGAGGTTAGCATAACTAAAATCAGCGCCACTGAAGTCAACACCTTTCAATGAAATTTGGTTTAAATTCAGGTGTTGAAAATCTCTTTCCTTGGCTGCATAGCATTTGATAATTTCTTGAGCATTCATTATCTTCATTGAGTTTAACTAACAATTCATAACTACTGCCGCTCATAGGAGGATAGCAAATAAACGTAACGACTGATGATCATCAAAACGAAGGCGTGATGGCAGTCGTGATGCGGCTGAAGGAGCTAGAAGGAATTAACGCATAAAGAAATACAGTTTTGGCTAGAACCCATCACTGATTTAAGACTTCCAACCTCCGCGATGGTAGTGGCTGCTGTATGTACCCATCTGTTCAAAGCAGGGCAGAGAATAGAGGAGAAAAAATGCGCTCACTTTCTGCGATCAAGCCTCTGCCCTCTGCTTTGCAGGAAAAAGCTGGTCATCATTGCTCATTGGTAGAGGTTTCCGTCCTGCTTACCTTTGCTAACATAGTCATGTTTATTTCCTCTCTATCATTTAGAATAAATTGTCTCCCAATTCGACAAGATTTAGCAATTAGTTTCAACTTTTTTTTGACATTAATCGTAATATAGTTTTCCGACTTTTTGGAGTTGACAAATATTTATAAAATATGCATATAAATGCTATTTATGACATTAAATAATCAAAATTGTGATATTTGGGTATTGACAAAATGTAAATTTTGTGATTCATCAAATATTTTATGGTAACCCAAGCAAAATATATGACACTGGTGCTGTTGTTACATTTCAGGTAAAGTGCTTTAATAAATTTGTAATTTATTGAAACTCATTAACTTCTTTAATCATGAAATTATTCGGTTTCAACCAAAAGAAAAAGAAGGAACAAGGAATGAGTAAAAAAGCGAGTACTATATCTGCTGTTGATCTAGTGATCGTCATCGATACAAGTCCTTCGATGAAAGATGAAGCCCAGGCGCTGAGTGATGCGACAGCAGAAGCGCTCGCCAAAGCAAAATCTAGTTGTCCCTCAGACTTAAAAGTCGTTTGGTTGGGTGTAGAAGGGACGTGGAAAGGGACAAACTTCAACTCCTCTATTCGAGCTTACCTGACACAAAAGTTAAAGGTGGCTGAATCCAAACTTCGAGGAAGAAAAAGAGGAGAACTAGAATCAGCAGGAGCGCAAGAAGATGCAGCTCGAGCGATTGAAGATATATCAGATTACTTTGATTGGCGAGACGGTGCAACACGCGCAATTTTTTACCTTGGTGATGAAGCACTGGAAGGAGGAGGAGATAAAACAGAGCCAAAGGATATTTTAGCGGCTAATGTGGCGATCCAAAAAGCCCAAGCACAAGGAGTGACAGTTCACACATATTTTGGAACTTCTAAAAGCAAGCATATTGAAGGGATCAAAAGCGAATACGCTAGAGTTTCCACCTCAACAGGGGGACAATTTTTTACCGATAAAGATGCGATCGCTGGTTTTAGTACAATCTTAGAAAAAGTGATCTGTGGTAGTCGCACAGCTAAAACCATCAAGCTCAAACCAGGAGCGGTTTATATCCAAGATTTTGTCACCAATGAATTCAGCAAACTTTATACTCTGGATTTAAGCACGAGGATCGCGACTCTGATTGGCGAGGTTGTCACAGAGGTTTCAGACATTGCTTTTGTCGGTTCCCAACTCTATGGACTAGATCGCGAGGGTAACAAGACTAAACTCGTTAAAATTGACTTGATTACAGGTGATGCCACACTCATCGGTGATATCGGTCATGCTTGTGCAGGTTTAGCATATAATTTCCAGCGTCAAACCCTCTATGCCACAACAGCGAAACAACTGATTGCGCTCGATCTTGAAACAGGCAAAGGTACACCATTCGCAACGGTAGCAGATCAAAACTACAACTGTGGCGAAATAGCCTTTGATGCAGATGGCAGAGCGTATATAACCTTGATCGGTTACGACAAGAAGAAGTTACTCGCTTTGTGCAATTTAGAGACGAAAAAAGTCCATGTCATTGGTAACACAGGCTTTCCGGATCTGGCGAGCATGGAATTTGTTGGCTCAGAACTGTATGGTGTGACAGGCAACTTCTTTAAGTTAGGTAAAGACGGTCAATTAATCCATATTAACACGGAAACCGGGATCGGAACTTTAGTGGGGGTTACAGATCCGCTTCGTCGTTGGGCAGGGATGAGTATTTATGAACCAGCTCGCAACGTCGTGAAAACGGAAACCACCCCATCCGTGAGCACTGAACAAACATCAGTGTCTACACAAAGAGAAAAAGAAACAACCCCATCCGTGAGCGCTGAACAAACATCAGTGTCCACACGGAAA
>CAZZVG010000136.1:0-9461 GCA_964657295.1 Iningainema sp.
GTGAAGTTTCAAGTTGAGATTTTGCCTACTTCTCCGACTATAGCAGGAGCAGACAAAATTACCTTCATGTTTAGTGCTAACCCTGGAGAACCGCTGCAACCTTTAACAAAAATTGCCTCTGGTGGTGAAATGAGTCGCTTTTTGTTGGCTCTGAAATCATGTTTTTCTGTCGGAGATACGACGGAAACATTAGTATTTGATGAAATTGATGTTGGGGTTTCTGGACGTGTAGCACAGGCGATCGCCGAAAAGTTACACCAACTAGGCCAGTATCAGCAAGTGTTATGTGTTACCCACCAACCCTTAGTAGCCGCAATGGCAGATCGTCACTTCCGCGTGGATAAACACACTATTAAAGAAGTTTCAACAACATCCGAAATCCAAAACCTCGATTCGCAAATTGAACGTACCGTTGTGCGAGTGACTACCTTAAATAATCTCAGTAAGCGCAGGGAAGAACTGGCACAGTTAGCTGGGGGTAAGTCCGCACAGCAGGCAGAAGCCTTTGCGGAATCTTTGTTAACCCAAGCTGCCACTCACCGTCAGAAAAATTCAAAATTGTAAGTTCCAAATTCCAAATAATTAGTAGGGGCGAACGGCTGTTCGCCCTTACAGACTAACGCAAAACGTTAGTAATGTAATTTTTAGTTCTACAGCAATTTTCAGGTAAATCGACCACAGTCGTAGGGGTTGATTACACTAGTCCGAACCTTTCTTGAAGAAAGTAAGCACTCAGCATTTTCATCAAAGCTACGTCTATTGAAGTGCGTTTACTCTCATCCAATTTTGGTAATTGATCAAGCAACTCAATTACGGCTGCATGGTTATAGAAAGGTATGCCAGACATTCCCGAACTCCGCAGGGTATCTTGGACAAGTTCTTGTAATGGTTCATTTGGCTTAAAAGTCGAGGGAGGAGCTAGAAACGGATGTTTCTGGCGATTATACATCGTCTCAGTTATGAACGGCTTTGCTGCTTCTCTTAAAACATATTTTTCAGTAAGACCACTAATTTTAAGTGCAACGGGCATATTCAGAACTAATTCCACAACTTTGTGATCTAAAAATGGTAGCCTTCCTTCAATTGAGTGCGCCATCTCAACACCATCACCTAACATTCGCAAAAGATAATTAGGTAAGATAGTTTTAGACCACAAATAAAGAGATTGGTGAACAGCTTCTCTGCCAGCAAGTTGTCCTTGTACATCTATCTGATTAAAAAAGATACTATATACATCCTTTTGAGAAAACTGAGCAATAAATTCTGGTGAATAAAGAGGAAAAGACCTGATATATTGCTCAGCAGAAGCTTGCATCCAAGACGGAACAAAGCCTAACAAACGTTGAACACTATTTAAAGCTTTACTGGAGTTACCTTCAGCCAATAGTAATCCGACAGAAACTTGATTTTTCAACTTCAACTCTTCTAATAAAAATTTTATTGTCTGCTCATCTTGCCCTTGTTGATTATAAAGCAACATATCTTGGCGGAAATGAACATACCCCCCAAAGATTTCATCTGAACCTTCGCCTGTAAGGACAACTTTATAACCAGCATTCCGTGCTGCTCGACTCAACAGATATTTTGCAGTTGTACTGGCGTTTATACACAGCATTTCACAATGCCAAATAGAATCTGCAAAATTTTCAGCTAAATCAGATTGGTGAATAGGAATAATATGTATATTAGCCCCTGTGCGCGCTGCTGTTTCACGCGCAAGTGCTTCTTCGTTATAAGCTTCATGGTCAAAAGCCAGAGTAAATGCTTGAAAAGGGTCAGCACTATATTTTGCTGCTATTCCTAACACTGTAGATGAATCAAGACCACCACTGAGATAACAACCAACTGGGACATCAGCCCTCAAGCGTATTTTTACAGATTCATCTAATGTATAGCGTAGCTGTTCAATATAATCTTCTCGACATTTTTCTGATAAGGAATTATTGATTAATGGATAATCAAAATCCCAATAACGTTGCAGATGTATGCCAGAGCAAGATGCTACTAGAAAATGACCAGGGGGTACTTGAAAAACATTGCCGAACATAGTGCGACTTGGATCTAAAATACCGCACTCAGCTTGCCAAAAAGCTTCATAATCCCAATTAGCTGGCACACCTGCAGCTAATAAAGCTTTAATTTCTGAGGCTAGATAAAGAGTATTTCTATAATTACTATAGTAAAGAGGTTTTATGCCAAAACGATCTCGTGCTGCAAAAAGTAATTCATTACGTTCATCCCAAATAACAAAAGCAAATTCACCCCTAAGATGATGTAAGCATTGTGTCCCAAATTCGTTGTATAAATGAAGAGCTATCTCACTATCGGAATTAGTTTTTAGTTTATATCCCCATCGTCGCAAATCATCTTGTATTCGCTCAAAATCATAAAACTCCCCATTGACAATTATATGTAAATTTTCATCTTGATTGGTAATCGGTTGTTCCCCGTAATTAATATCGATAATACTAAGTCTTGTATGCCCTAAAGCAACTCGGCGATCAGGAGAAATCCAAAATCTTTGTCCATCTGGTCCTCGATGCTTTAAGCAATCCATACCTAGTTTCAAAGATGATTCTGAAATTTGTTCTGAATTTGAAAAAAATGCAATTATACCACACATGAAATAGCTCTCTTAATTTTGTAAATTATTCGGAATTCAGTATCTACAAATTCATCAAACTTTATCCTCAATTTTCACTGTAATCACGGTAACAGCGATTTCTTCAAGGCTAACTTGATTTACACGCTCCTTCACTAGTGGATGTTGGTTTTGAAAAAGAGAAAGAGTATCCGTATCTAGTATCCACAAACTCATCAAGCTTCATCCTCTACGTCCATTTCTGCATCGAGTTCACGACGATAACTTTCTATAGATGCCTGCACCTCATTAAAAAGTGGATTATTTTGATACATACCTGCAAATTTCATCAAAGGATGCTCAGATTTTGACAGTTCAATTTCCTGAGAAACTATTTCTAATTTTTGCAAATGAGCATTGACAAGTTGATGTATATTGGAGATCGCTTCTTCGCGGGTTTTAGCAAATATCTGATAGTCAGGCATTCCCCAAACAGTTGCTTGATATCCATCTTCTTTTTTTTCAATTAATACTGAATAATTAAGTTTTGTTAAATTATCATTTGTAGTTTTCAATAAATCGGTATTCATCAATTTTATCCTTTTGCTGATTGTTAATTGTTGATTGCCATTACCTCTCACAGAAGAAATAACTCTGATAAAGGTATTTCGACATTTGGGAAGGCTAAAGGTTTAACAGTTGCATCTGTGTTGAGAATAATTTCCGATTGATAACCTGACTGATTGGGGTTACGACAAATATAGGTTTGACGTTCCACTATATCTAGAATCCAGTAGTCAGCAATATTAGCTCTGGCATAGGCAGGGGCTTTGTCTTCGCGGTCAAATTTTAAAGTCGAATAGGAAACTTCAATAAGTAGTAGAATTTCGCTGGGATTGGGATGGTGATCAGCGTATTCATCTGGATCTATAAGAACTACAGCAATATCGGGTTCAGGTTCAGAAGTGAGTAGGGTAATAGGTAATTGTACGCGAATCCCTGCTTGACCTCGGAGTAAGTTTTGCAGGTAGCGATCTATACGTTGAGTTGTGGCAGCATGGGGTGGACGTTGAGGACTCACTTCAATAATTCGACCTTCTATTAGTTCAACTTTATTATCGGGTGCAAGAATACCAACTTCAATCATCCGATGATATTCGTCTACTGTCCACAAACGGTTTTTGGTTGCAGTCATTGTTAATTGTTGATTGTTCATTGCTGATTGCGATTAACCATAGCGCGATTAGCAATCAACAATCTTATATTTTGTAGGATGGGCAATGCCCTCTAACTCAAGTTTATATCTAGTACTGTTGGACGTTGCCCACCTTCTTAACTAATTGCTATTAACCATTATGAGAGCGAAAATAGGAGTCTTGCTTCATAAAAAGGTAAATTATGGCAAGAGTTGAACAGATTCTTGAACGAGTCGCGAACACTTACACCTGAAAAACACTACTCTGGTTTTGGAGTTCGCTCTCCAGCTTCAATTTGAGCTATCTGGCACACAGTTAGATAGACTTTGGCAGAAACTTACACAGGCGAGCATTTGCTCTCTAGTCGGTATCATTTTTGACAAACTTTTATCCCAAGAAATTCTCTCTCTTAATAACCAACATTAAGCTAGAATAGTCACAGGGAAAATAATTATTTGAAAAACAAATGACAAATGTGAATAATAAATACGGAGATTCAGTTTTTAGAAAAATTGCTGAAAAATATCAAAATGATACAGCACAAGCTATTAGCTATCAAGATATTTTGCGAGAAACAGATATGAAAGCTAGTGAATTACAGAGAATTCTAATTTATTTAAACAATGAGGGCTTAATCACAACACGTACCAAAGTTCTCAATGATACAGATGTCATAAGTATTACGCAAAAAGGTATAAGAACTATTCAGGATCAACGGTGAGACGTTGTAATACGCTAACAAGAGGCTTGTAGCATGAGGGCAGAAAATCGCCCTTGGTGAAAATTAATCATGTCCATCCACCACAAATGGCAGTCAGCTAAAGGCTGATAGCTGATAGCCATGTCCTAAGAACAGTGTTATTTAGCGCTCAAGTAAGTGGCTAATTCTTCGGAACTACCAACATATTTACCATCAATATACACTTGGGGAACAGTTGTTGCACCTGTCACAGCCCGCAACGAACGAGTTGTCACATTTTGACCTAAGACAATTTCTTCATACTCATAGCCATTTTCCTTCAGCATTTCTTTGGCGCGAGCACAAAAGGGACAACCGACTTTTGTAAACAGGGAAACTAGTTTAGGTTTTACTGCTTCCGGGTTGATGTATCTCAGCATTGTCTCTGCATCAGATACCTTAAATGGATCTCCTGGTTCTTCTGGCTCAATAAACATCTTTTCAATCACGCCATCCTTGACTAACATGGAATAGCGCCAAGAGCGTTGACCAAATCCCAGGTCTGATTTATCCACAAGCATTCCCATGCCTTTAGTGAATTCACCATTACCATCGGGTATAACTGTTACATTGTCTGCTTCTTGAAACTTTGCCCATTCATTCATCACAAAGGTATCGTTCACAGACATGCAGATGATTTCATCTACACCGTTCTCTTGGAAAGTTTTTGCCAACTCGTTATATCCTGGAAGATGTGTAGATGAACAAGTAGGAGTGTAAGCTCCTGGTAGGGAAAAAACTATGACAGTCTTACCTTTAAATACGTCATCACTTGTTACATCCACCCACTCATTATTCTTACGAGTACGGAAAGTAACGTCGGGAACTTTTTGTCCTTCTTTGTTTGGCAACATAAATTTGGCTCCTTAATAAAAACAAACGCGTTGAATCTCCTCTATTAAAGCGTACTCATTCCGAATACGAGTTGTCAAGTAGAAAACAGCTTGATTTTACAACAGCCACGATCGCCTTTGATGGGGGAAAATTACACTATACCATAGATAGATGACTTGTCAGCTATTAGATCCAAATATCCGAGGTGCAATCTCCTCCAGGATAGCGGATCTCGTGAGCGCGGGATGGACCATTTGGTTCTTTACCAAAGTCAACGTAGAAATTCTCGTTAATTTTCATGCCACCGTTCACAGTATCACAGTCAATCTGCAACAAATATGAGCCAGTCTGCGACAAGTTAGGGTAAAATTGATTGTCCCAACTGCTGAACAGGGAATTAGTGACATAAAGTCGGCTACCGTCAAGACTCAGTTGCAGCATTTGCGGTCCACCTGCTAAGTTAGGATTTTTACCCAGCAAGCCACCACACCAAACTTGACCTGTGAGTTTGGGATGGGTTGGGTCAGTGATATCATACTGACGGATATCGCCATGCAGCCAGTTAGAGAAGTAGATATAGCGATCGTCCATCGAAATCAGGATATCGGTAATCAACGATGGCACAGGAATTTGCCATCCGTCCACCTCCACTGATGGCACATCAATGACTTTCTCGACTGTCCAGCGATGATCGCTCTTTTGGTACCAATGCCAGATGTTGCTGCTGAGTGCCGCACCGACAAAACCATGCGTGCTATCTGGGTTATGGAGAAAGCGCACTTCCAGAGGAATTAACCCCTCCTCACCCAAATCAAAACTTTGAAAAATCTCATGTTTCGACCAATCCCAGAAATGGAGTTGATGACCGTAATTTCCCGCCGCTACGTCATTGAGGTTAAAACCAGGAAAATAAGTTTTGGGTGCGCCCCATTCACTACTCACCATCACGTTGTGACGTGGCTGATACCAGAAATCATAGTTAAAGCGCATGCCATCGGCTTTGTGTTCCCAACGTCCAACAATGTCAAAATTTTCATCTAATAACAAAAAGCCACCAGGGCCATTCCCTTCGCGATCGCCCAGCATGGAAATCATCACATGACCATCTGCTAGGCAGTGTACTGTATGTGGAGCGCTTAAGTCAGTCTGTTCTTTAATTTGTTCTGGTTCAATAACTTTATGAATAGCAGCACCCGCATCTGCAGTATCAACAATATAAATCCGGCTTGAGCGTTGACCGGGAATCACCAAAAACCTTCGGGATTTACTGCTATTATTGTGACAAGAGCTACAGGCATTCCAGCCAAAGTGGTGCAACTCATCACCAATATACGGCATTGGCAAGCGATGAATCACTTGGGAGTAGGTTGAGGATTGGGGATCAACATCTATAGTTGCCAGATAATCAGGCTCTTCAATACCAGTACCCGCGTAAAGTGCAACTGTATAAAGCAACTTTTCGCGCTCTGCCTTAATTGCCGCTTCTGGGGAAGCATAGCCGGGTCCACAGCAATCATGTGTCATTTTTTATACCTTTACAAAAATCAGGATAGAAGTCAGGATATTTAATTGAGCGAAGTTTCCTCTCTGCTTGACAACCAAATTTGCAAGCCTAATTCTTTTAAATATCTTAAGCCATCGACAATATGTTGACGCCTACCCCAAAGTTCTAAATCAAACCAACCGTCTTCAGTTTTGGAATTTAACGAGGCTCCGGTAATATTAACAGTTAATCCAAAACAGGAAACCAATCCGGCGATGATTGGAGAAGAACGATACATCTTAGGAATGCAGACTTGAAACTTAGCGCGAGTTGTTTGTCCTTCCACTACGCTCAAATCGACTCTTTGTTCTTCTTGAGAGTCACTATAGTTAAAGCTACTTGTCATATTTTCCTGACTTTCTTTTACAGAGCTTGTGATCTGCAACTGTACAATCTCTACGTTCAGGGTTTCAAGATAGGCAAAACCTGCTTCTATTTGTTGAGAATTACCTTGAATTTCCAGATGAAACCAACCGTCGTTCGCCGTGTGAGCTTCTAAAAAAGCTGCTGTAATATTAATGATTAAGTTGTATCGAGAAATTAATCGTGAGACAATAGGTTGACGAAGATATTGCTGGGGAACCCGTATGTGTATGTAGCCTAATGCCGGATTAACAGTTGTAGATATCATCACCTTAATTCCTTGCGAAGCTTATTAGCTATTAGCCAACTGCTAGCTGAATTTTTGCTGTAATTGATGCATATGGTTAAATAAATTCCAGCAATACTCCTCTGGTAATCCACAGGTAACAGCACCCCGCAGTACAACATTAAAGTACCAGTCGTTGGGTGCGACTTCCTCAGCAAGCTTGTTGACTACGACGTAAGTACGAACATTGTTGTAAATCTGATTAGAAGAGTGAATATCCACAAATTCTTGACGATATCCCCCATGCGGCACCTCTTCACGTTTGTCTAGGTAATCACTCAATCGCCAAGGGAGTCCATAAAGAACTCCTGTCACTTTCGCTTGAGGATCTTTCACCACATCTAAAACACCACAGTTGCGACTTGGGGAACGGCGGTAAAAACCAAGTTTATAACCCTTAAGCGTTCCAGTACCGATGACGTAAGGATGAGTGTTTTCACCTAGCGATCGCTTCAAATCTACTGGACACATACAAGAGCCATAGGCAAAATAGTAGAACATTTGCTCTTTTTGTTGCACTTGCTGCAGTCTCATATCAGAGTGGGTAGTATTCTGAGATTGCACCCAGCTATGGTGTAAGTGTCCAGCCTGTTTGCTCATCTGTCTAAGTAGGTATTGACTTCTGAACGATATTATAACACAGGTTGTTTTATTTACAACAGTATTCCGATACAAAAACCGTACTTATATTTTTACCTATTCTGTCTCCTCACTAAATCCGGATTCGATTCCAGGCTTTGACGATGATCTGTAAATTTTAACAGAACTTTATCAACAAGTTCTGGTAAGTGGTTCTCACTGATTTCACTCGCTAATTCATCCAGCTTGATGATAGAACCAGAATCATTGGTGTGATAGACTAAAGTCTGGTTAACGGCTCCAACAGCTAAGAGCCAACCTTCTACGATCGCCTGCGTACACACGAATTCCGGTTTTGAGAGTTCCAAACAGCCATCTTTCCAAGTCCGTTGTTGAGTCTGAATAATCCTGATTTGGGAAATTGGCAAATTCAACCGTTTAGATGCAGCTTCCAGAACAGCCTTTTTTACAGATGCTGGTAAATTTTCTGATAAATGACTGACGATATCAGGATTTGCTAGGCGTAATGAGCGACCATGACTATCAGTGTGATAAATCCAGTTTTGACTTCCATCAGATAACACAACCCGCCAACCAGAAACTAACGCTTGGGTACAGAATTCGTTAGATTTGGGCAGGTTCATGCATCCATCACGCCAAGTCTGTTGATTGTAATCACTAATTTTTAGTTGTTTTACCGGAATGTTTTGTGTACGGGATACATCTTGCATAACTGCATTGCTAACCTGAAGCGGTAAGCCTCCATCTGAGACTTGATCTAGTGCTTCTTGTAGGAGGTTTGCTGGATTAGCTACAGCGATTCTTGTGACTGTTAACCCGCTACCAACAGACAAAATGCCCGTTAATATCAAGACTTTCACAAATTGTGCCGATTGTGTAGTATAATATTTTATTATTTTAGTTTTCATAAAAAATTTCCGAAATATATTGTTAATTATAGTAGGGGCGAACGGTGACCCAGACAGCAGCAATTACCACGATTGCGGATGCCGAAACCCGATTTGGTCTAGTCCGCATAGAGTCCGAGCAATTTTTTACAGAGTGGTTTGAGGTATTACCGGAAATCTCGGAAGCGGAAAAAGCCTCTGTGGATGTACTGCGGCGCAGGTATCTCTATCACCGTGGTGAAGGAGATTTATTAGAGGGGACAGTAATGTTACTGGTGGTATCCCGAACAAGGCAAAAGTTAAAAGTTAAAAGGCAAAAGAAAGAAAAAGAAAAATCGGTTTCGAGCCGCCCAAATCGATGGAAAAACAAAAAATATTTTTTTTTCGAGACACATAGTGCGAGCAAAAAAGGCGGACACTTCAAATCCCCTA
>CAZZVG010000137.1:0-9458 GCA_964657295.1 Iningainema sp.
CACCAAACCAAAGGATTCATGGTGTGAAGCCAAGACAAAGATATCCGTTGCCAACATATAGCGTTGAGGCTGTGATTGGAAGCCCTCAAAATGAATGCGATCTGCAAAAGGTGTTTTTAAAGCCTGTGCCTCCAATGACTGGCGTTCAGGCCCATTTCCTACTAGATACAGATGAGCTTCGGGAAAATCTTTGGCAATCAAAGCGAAAGCATCAATTAATTCCCCAATTCCTTTACGCCGATACATCCCTGCCACTGTAGCGATCGCCGGACGTTTTAGAAGAATCGGCTGATACTCTTTGATTTGAGAGCAACGGGGACTCCCTAATGTGCCGTTGCCTACGACTCGCATTTTTTCGTTTGGTATACCGCGCCGTTCCATTGATTGGTGTACTGCTCGACTAACTACAATCACTAAGTCCCCTAAACCCATGAGTACCGCACTACGCTGGAATTCGTTGTGTACAGTAGCAACTAGACCATATTCATAACCGTATTTTAAAGAACGTGCTAGCACTGCCCCCGTCATCATATGTACATGAACAATATCTGGTTGAAATTCTTGCAAGATCGCCCGATAACGCCAAGCTGCTTTAACTATATTTAGCAGGTTTCGTGACTGATTTAGGTGAAAATGTTTGACATTATAACGTGCTAGTAATGTCTCATATTCTCCACCTGCAGATGCTATAGCAACATTGTGACCATCTTTTGCTTGTAAACACGCTATATCAACTGCTACATTGACAATCCCATTACCAATTTCTTGTATATGGTTAATTAAATGTAATATATGCATTTCAATTTATCCCCATCAAAGTAGTTTCCAGCACATTAATCTTTTTCTCTATGTCTATCGCAGTTATTTGCTTACAGATAATTATTTTTTCGTAAGTACCAATTCATCTACTTAAAAATAATACTCATTAAATCAGTACTTATAACTTGTTCTTTTATTGTAATAAATAATACTATTATTTTCAAACTAAGTATTTATATGTACAAAATTTTCGCTTAAATTGGCTTAAATCATAAAACAATGAGTTGAAAATTATACTATAACCTCAATTTGTGTAAATTAGTCAACCATATCAAAATACTGTTTTTTAGATTTTGAAACAGCTTTCATGTCGGAATTTTAGGACTTTCATTAAAAGGTTGTCCAGTTTTACAGGGTTTAGACTCAGGGCATAGCAAAAAGGCTAAATGACTCTGTTGTCAACAAACACGAATTGACAATGACCACTTTTTTTGTCTTCTCCGAAGCGCTCTATGACAGTCGTGGTGTAAAGTTATCACCATTTGTCGCTTAAAAATGCAGCGCTCCTAAGAAGACTCCTTAGTCTTGAACGTAGTAAATGGTAGTACGGTAGAATTCCCTCAATGCAACACTCACACGAACAGCAGTCTTATTTAGCTGTTCGCTCATTTCGGCAGCTGATACATAATTATTTTTGCTTTCTCATCTTCCTCAACAAACACCAAGTACTCACCATTTGAGCGGCGAAAAGCACGGACACCATAGGGTATATCGATCCAACCACTATGAAGTCCAACTTCTGCACCTGGTTTCAGCTTCCGTACTTGTGTTCCTGTCGTCGTCTTGTAGACGTACACCTCTGCCGTTTTACCTGTCACGGCAAATATGTAGTCTCCCGCCACACTCATCGCTTCTGTATACACTTCACGCTTGCCAGTAACGTCGTAGGGAACTACTGTCCGCCACCGAGGAGTGTGATTACCCTTGCTCCAATTATCAAAACGGAGAATTTCCGAGCCAACGACTCCCCAATCATCACCCTTTGCCGGGTGTTCTTTGGTAAACCCTGACAAATACATTGTGTCTGTCTCAGGGATATACTCAATCCTCCGCAAATCAGTAATTATGCTGGGGTATGTTTGTTTTTGCATAGAACTATAAGTATATATAGGATTGCCTTTGGCATCTAATCCCTGTAAAGGAAAATACCTAATCCCATTACCATCTTGAGTTCGCAAAGCTTTCCACACATTCCCTTTACTATCTACCCACCATCCCCCAATGTAAGGATAATCTTTACTGCTATCGTATTCACCACGCTCGAAAGCACCATTACCATTACTATCCCTCCATATCCACTCTCCAGCCGTCGGTTGGTTTGGTGGCCAATTTCCCTGAATTGCTGGTTTACCTTCTGCATTAGTACCGACAAACATTCCAGATGGAATTACAATTTCCCCATCTGTCGTTTTTTGGAAACGATAAATCTGCAGCCCAGTGCTATACATATCTGTGAGGAATAAAAAGGGCTTACCTTGAATGCGGCGAAAAAAGGGTGCATCTGGTGCTGTATGCAGGCGTGGATCTTGAGGATATTTTAAAGCATTTAAAGTGTAACCCTTGTAAGTCCATTGCGAACCCGCAGGCTTGCTGTAATCCATCACAAAGTGTTCGTGCTTAGTATATACATCCACTCCATCTGTTGCAGGATCTGCATCAGCATTATCTACAAATTGCAAACCTAGTAACCGCCACTCTAATTTTCCCGCCTGAGAAAACTTCCTCAAATCCACCCCTGAATGGTTAAAACCATCATTACTAATATAGATGTTACCTAGCGCATCTGTACCTACTCCACTTATACCGTAAAATTTTAAATCTTTAACTTCACCAGGAATACCTGTATAAATGCCTCCTTTGATACCTAGCGTACCACTCAGTACAGGCTTTGCACCACTGTAAATCAGCACTTGCTGACGTGAACCATTTTCTGCTACCAAAAGTCTGCCTTGACGATCAACTGCGATCGCCGTTGGGTTTTCCAGATTCGCTACGACAGAGGGTAAAACTTTTCCTTCTTTGGAGTAATGCACAATATCCGCGTGTGTGCTATTACCTTTTTTTTGAATAATCCACAAATCACCTTGTCGATCAACGGCTATCTGTCCTGGATTCGTAACCGAGAAGCTACGTAACTCCTTCATTGTGTCAGGATTGTAGAGACGAATCCGATTAGTTGCTGGATCGCTAACATATAGCACTCCTTGTGCAGTCCCTAATCCCGTAACTTCACTTTTCGTACTGACTATTAACATACTTTTATCCCAGCCACGTCCCCCAGGAAACGGTGCTGGCTTTCCTGATAAGTCATAGCGTCTCACACAATGCCAATCTGTGCCCGTCGGTGGATAGTCTTCTTGACTCCCTGCGTGAGACTGTTGCATAGCTACAAAAATATATTTTTGATTTGCTGTGACAGCAACTCCGCCAAGCCTTGCCCATCCATGCAAGTCATCAGCCTTGCCAATGACATCTCCGTTTTTATAAATTCCTACCTCTCTACCACCTTCATCCCACGGACTATTTGTATAAACTGTTCCATCGGGAGCAACATACATACCACCTATACGGATTTGCACCCATTTTTTCCCACCGCCAAAAGTATTACCTATCCAAGATGTTGTGTACGTATTTACCGCTGGGGTAACTCTTGCCGTCAAGTTGATCGTAACTCCCCACGAAATTATCATTCCAGCAAGTAAAACAAGTAAAAATCTCCATTTTTTTCTCTGTGCGAAAAACTTATGTTGAAATAAACTTCTGGGATTGTGATTGAACATTTGGAATTTGCTGGCTCGTGTTGGTAATCTGTTCCTCATATCATTTATCAATCCGGATGACTTCTACTTGATCATTCCTCCTAACAGTTAAGATTGCTCATATTTTCCTGATTTATCAACTCTTCCATCATCTCCAGACTAGATTTTATTACACATTTTTTTGAGCAAAAAATTTTCTTTTAAAACTAATATTTTTGAAAGCTGTATAAATAAAAAATATACATAATAGTCTATAGAATATCCCATTTTTTTAAAAAAAATATTAAAAAACTACTATGATTTTACATATTTGTGTAAGGGACAAATGAAGAAAACTATACTCCGATCTATCAATAGCGGAATCTTGCGCTGAGATGAAGGTAGTGAGTTGTAGTAATTTCTTACGTATAACCCATTACCGCACACCTCTATACAACCAACAACTTACGTTATGAATGTTCGTAACTGTTCAAAAGATCTGCACGGTGTCTCAAACCCTGTTAACTTCATACCTCCCTGAAGGCTTACTAAGGTTATTAGCTTAATTTTCTTCTAAAATCAAGTATATTTGAATACAAAAAATCCCGATTTGCTTGCCCACCCCAAGGTAACATGGTGATTTGTTAATATCTTTGACTTTCTCAGTTGGTAAATAGGATTGCTACACGCTTTCCTTATTTGTTTAAGGAAAAGGAAAAAACTCATAAAGGTGAAGACACTAGATTAGATTCATCTGTTTCCCTCTTCTATGAAGAAGATATAAAAGTATGTTCTGTGAGTAAAACGGTCTGCCACAGACTATCTACACCTAGTTTTTGTTCTGGGACACTAGATATGTGTGAGCAACGTCACTATTAATTTTGTTGTCAAAAATATTTGATAATTCATGACAGTTTAGGATAAATTTTATAAAATAGCCAAGAAAATCCGGAATTCAATTGAAGATTACAGTATATAGTATATTTTTGAAACCACTAAAAGGGGAGAAGCCATGACGTAAAAATATCTAGTTAAATTTTCATTGATGAGATAAATTATTGAAATTAGTTATAGAGGATGAATACAGAAAATATTAGCATTTGATAAAATGATCAGGTAAACATAATTAATTAGCTAATAAAGAAAAAAAGCAAATCAGGACATATAGGTAAGTCTTCACACAATCAGCATAGAAACAGGAAAAAATAGGTGGAAAGTAATACAATAAAATCTATGTCAAAGTCTACATCTATTCTCTGTCTTGGAGTCGGCTGGTTTCCCAAAACACCAGGAGGGCTAGAGCGATATATTTACGAACTGACTCAAAAATTAGCAGCTAGTCAAGACTCTGTAGAATTGTGTGGCGTTGGTTTGCCAGAAGCTGATGACTCTTGTTCGATCAAGCTGACTAACTTAGCTTCGCCAGATAGTCGAATCTGGAACCGACTGTGGTCTATTCGCACTAACTTCAAAAAAACAAGAGTAGGTAGACCAGAAGCAATAAACTTACATTTTGCTTTGTATAGCTTTCCTATTTTGGATATTTTACCAAAGGGAGTGCCAGTTACATTTACTTTCCACGGTCCTTGGGCGAAGGAGAGCAAGCCAGAGGTAGGTGAGAAAAAACTGAGTGATTTTCTGAAGTACTGGCTGATAGAAAGAAGAACTTTTGATCGCTGCGATCGCTTTATTGTTCTGTCCAAAGCATTTGGCAACATATTACATGAAGAATATCAGGTTCCTTGGGAAAAAATACACATTATTCCCGGTGGAGTTGACACCACCCGGTTTCGATCTGACTTTTCGACTTCATCCGCGAGGGCAACACTAGGTTGGCCAAGCGATCGCCGGATTCTACTCTCATCTCGTCGCTTAGTACATCGAGTGGGACTTGACAAATTGTTGAGTGCTTTAGCTAAAATTAAGCCGAGAGTTGATGATTTCATGCTCATGATAGTCGGTCGAGGACCATTAGAAGCGGCACTACAGCAGCAGGCTACAGAATTAGGACTAAATGATCATGTTAAATTTTTGGGGTTTCTACCTGATGAACTATTACCCATAGCTTACCAAGCGGCTGACTTGAGTCTCATGCCAAGTCAATCTTTTGAAGGTTTTGGTTTAGCAATAGTCGAATCTCTATCTTGTGGTACTCCTGTCCTATGTACTCCTGTGGGTGGAATGCCGGAGATTTTAGCACCATTCTCGCCGGATTTAATCACCAACTCTACGTCCGTCTCAGATATTGCGGAAAAATTAGTTGAGGTGCTGCAAGGCACAATTTCACTACCAACTTCTGTGGCATGTCGTCAGTATGCTGTAGATAACTACGACTGGGAGAAAATAGCCCAAAAGGTAAGGCAAGTTCTATTAGCTTGAGTGATAATGAAAATTCTATTTTTAGATCAAAGCGGTAAACCGGGCGGTGCGGAACTATGCTTGATGGATATTGCCAAACCGTACCGCGATCGCTGTTTGGTAGGTTTATTTGCTGATGGTTCTTTTAGGAATTTACTAGAACGCGATCGCATCCCAGTTGAAGTTTTAGCTACCAGTCAAATCCAAGTTCGCAAAGAAAGTAGCTTGGCTCAAGGCTTAGCCAGTTTCAGTCAACTCATTCCTCTGATTGCCAAAGTTGTCCGAAAAGCCCGTGAATACGATTTAATTTATGCCAATACACAAAAAGCATTAGTTGTTGGCGCACTTGCTAGTTTTTTCAGCCGTCGTCCCCTGGTTTACCATCTGCATGATATTCTTTCGCCAGAGCATTTTAGTCAAACGAACCGTCGCATTGCCGTCACGAGTGCCAACCGTTTTGCTTCATTGGTGATTGCTAATTCTCAAGCAAGTCTCAACGCCTTTGTCAAAGCAGGAGGACGCCAAGACATCACCGCAATAGTTTATAATGGCTTTGACCCAAAAGTTTATCAAACTCGAGAATCCGACGTTAGTCAAATTAGACAACATCTTGGATTAGACAAGCAATTTGTCATTGGTCACTTCAGTCGTCTTGCACCTTGGAAAGGGCAGCATATACTAATAGAAGCAATTGCCCAATGTCCTGAAAACGTGACAGCAATATTAGTCGGTGATGCATTGTTTGGCGAACAAGATTATGTACAGCAGTTACACCATCAAGTAACTGCACTAGGATTAGAAACAAGAGTGAAATTTCTGGGATTCCGCTCAGATATACCTTTGTTAATGACTGCGTGCGATCTGATTGCCCATACCTCGACTTCACCAGAACCTTTTGGGAGAGTGATTGTCGAGGCGATGTTGTGTGGAAAACCTGTTGTTGCTGCAAAAGCTGGTGGTGCGATCGAATTAGTAGAACAAGGTGTGAACGGTTTTCTAGTGACACCTGGAAATCCTCAGGAACTGGCACAAACCATTATGACCTGTCTTCAGGAAACCGAGAAGACAATGGTGATAGCTGATCATGCACGTGCTACCGCTAGCCAGCGTTTTGATGTAGCAACTATCAATCAGCAAATTTCTCAATTACTGGAAAAGAAATTTACTTCAAAAACTGACTAGCCATTTGCATGATGTCACCTAGATTGATACTCCCACTGTGATCTGTATCCAGGAAAGCATTTAGTACTGGATTTTCCCCAGTCTGAGGATTTTGAGAATTTGCTCCTGATTTTAACAGATTTAGGACGACAGGAACCAATGTTGGTAGAAATTGTTGAATCATCCCCGCATCCAAACCAGTACGTTGTTGTATAACCTGACCGATTTCTTGTTGTATAAAAGGTGACAACACCGACTGGACTGCTTCGGAACTCGGGGAAGTTCCACTATATTCATCTACCGTAGCTTGTGCCGCTTCATTACCTTCTGTAGCTTGCTTTTCTTGTAAAGATGAACGGACATAATTACCCACAATCCCCAAAACTGATTGCATTGTCGAGGGATCTGTACCAGTGTTCTGACTCAGTTGTTCCACTGTGTTGACAATATCGCCCAAATGCCTTATATTCCCTTGTTGTTCAGGATTTCCAATCGCACCTAGAATTTGGTCAAAAATTCCCATAAAATCTTTTCTCCGCAATCAATATTGTGCCAAACCATATTTTGACACGCAAAGACTATTTGCTTTAAATTAACAATTTTAAAAACTTGATATACAATCTGTGGGGGATTTGTTTCCTACTGATCCCCTACCTTCATAACTGCATTTTGCGTCCTTTTTTATTCAGCCCTTAAGCGCTTTTCTAAAGTTTTGACGATACGATTTGTTTGTTGGCAACAAAGCAGGCCATAACAAAGCCAAACTAAGACGATTAGGTAAAGTTCGTTGGAAGTTAGTCCGATAAAATCCCTTCCAAAACTTCCAAGCCCCAGCGACATAAACTACCACTAATCCGAAAACAATTAAAAAGGTCATTTCCCTATAACTCCACCAGTAAATGACAGAATTTGATTTAAGTATATCTGATGAAAAGATTCTTACCTCAATATTAGTACTTGCTCCTCGAAAATGGGAATAATTGACAGAAAAAATCGGAGCCGATACTGGTACAAAATAAATCCAGTATAAAAGCTGTTGTTACTTGCTATACATTAAGGTAACACCTTGATTCCTACTTGCTACTTCCCAATCCTCGTTTTATTCCTAAAAAATCTCTTTGAGCGTTAAATTATTCTGATATTTTAGCAAGGAAATTTTGAGTTCTGAGATAAAAAAGTGAATTTACTAGGTTGCTAGTATTTTTAGAAGGGATCACCCGATTATAGTGTATAACACAACTCCAAGTAGAGCAACATCCGCCAGACATATTTTTTGTTCGAGAGAAATATCTTTCTTGATTTTGTTCGGAAAAACAAGCTAGTGTGACGAGTAGGTATTTCTTGATTTTGACACTAATGCATCTTGCGTCCGTTCCTTAAAACAGAACCTTCATAGGAGACTATAGAAAGAACAACAGAAAAGTTTTATGGGTCTTGGACGCAGAATTGCGACGTGCAAATAGCTTAAGGAGGATTTATGCGTGCAGTACTGATGGCTGGGGGATCGGGAACGCGGCTTCGTCCGTTGACTTCTGACTTGCCCAAACCTATGGTGCCCATACTCAATAGACCAATTGCTGAACATATCATCAATCTTCTGAAACGGCATCAAATTACAGAAGTTGTTGCTACACTGCATTACCTGCCTGATGTTTTGCGAGACTACTTCCAAGACGGCAGTGATTTTGGTGTCCAAATGACCTATGCTGTCGAAGAAGATCAGCCTTTAGGTACAGCAGGCTGCGTAAAAAACATTGCCGAACTTCTAGATGAAACCTTTTTAGTCATTAGCGGCGATAGTATAACAGATTTTGACTTAAAAGCGGCAATTGAATTTCACAAACAAAAAAAGTCAAAAGCCACTTTGATTTTGACTCGTGTCCCCAACCCAATAGAGTTTGGAGTCGTCATTACTGATGAGGAAAGTCGAATTCGGCGATTTTTAGAAAAGCCTTCTACAAGTGAAATTTTTTCGGACACAGTGAATACTGGGACATATATTCTCGAACCAGAAATTTTGGAGTACCTGCCAGTTAACACTGAATCCGACTTTTCCAAAGAGTTATTTCCATTGCTACTGGCGAAAGACGAGCCAATGTATGGTTACATAGCCAAAGGATATTGGTGCGATGTTGGTCACTTAGAAGCTTATCGGGAAGCTCAGTATGATGCTTTACATAGTAAAGTAAAACTTGACTTTCCTTACAAAGAAGTTTCGCCTGGTTTGTGGGTAGGTCAAAATACTCATATTGACTCAACAGCCGAAATTGAAGCCCCAGCAATCATTGGTGACAATTGCCGCATTGGGGCAAGAGTACAAATCGAGGCGGGAACTGTTATCGGAGATAACGTCACTATCGGCGCTTACGCCAGTCTTAAGCG
>CAZZVG010000138.1:0-9457 GCA_964657295.1 Iningainema sp.
AACTTTATGATATTGGCTGTATTATGTTTGGCAGCTTTGTCCAAGCGTCAGGAGCGACATTTCCTTATTATATCGATCTACGCAAAATCATATCCAATCCCCAAATTTTCAATTTAGTTCTCAATGCTTATGAGGATGTTTTGAAAACTCTGACGTTTGATAGGATAGCAGGTATTCCCTACGGTTCTTTACCTACTGCGACGGGTTTGGCATTACGGCTGAATTGTCCGATGATTTTTCCTCGTAAAGAAGTTAAAGCCCACGGAACTCGCAAGTTGATTGAGGGGAATTTCCATCCTGGTGAAACCGTTGCTGTGGTGGATGATATTCTCATTAGTGGCAAAAGTGTGATGGAAGGAGCAGACAAGTTAAAATTTGCAGGCTTAAAAGTGAATGATATATTGGTGTTGATCGACCACGGAAAAGGGGTAAAAGATAAATTACAAGAAAATGGTTATCGAGGTCATGCAGTTTTAACTGTATCGGAAATTGTCGATACCCTCTACCAAGCAGGACGAATTAATGAAGAACAATTTAATGCTTTTTCCGTAGTGTAGTCTGCCTGTAATTCCTTGCCAAGACAATTTAATTATTTATTATCTTACCTTTGGTTATTCAGCCGCTTCTTCTCAAAATACTGCTGATGTTCTTCTGTTGCTAAGAAGTAATCACTCTTCTGCACAATCTCCGTCACAATATCTTGATCAAATTTGCCGGAGGCTTGAAGCTTTGCCTTGGATCGCTTCGCCGTTTCTTCTTGCTGGGCATTGTAGAAAAATATCACAGATCTGTACTGTTCGCCTCTATCTGCACCTTGGCGGTTTAGCGTCGTTGGATCATGGATATCCCAAAACACTGCCAGCAAGTCATCATAACTCACTCTTTGTGGATCGTACTCTACTTGCACGACCTCAGCGTGACCCGTAATCCTCGATAACACATCTAGATAGCAGGGGTTGGGAAAATGTCCTCCCATGTAGCCGACTGAAGTTGAGACAACTCCCTCAACTTTGCGAAAAGCAGCCTCGACGCCCCAAAAACAGCCAGCGCCAAATGTTGCCTTTTCCATTTTTGTGAAAACATGAGAATTTTGCTAAAAGGTAGCATTTACAGTATACCACATTATTGTAGGGGCGAACAGCCGTTCGCCCCTACGCAAAAATTTCCAAAAAGCTTTATTTTTTGAACCGATAAGACGCTCTTGTGCGCCAAGAATTTATAGAGTCTTAACTCATTTGAAATCCGCAGCTTGGCAAAATTGTTCAAGAATGCTAATGCCACAAAACCCAGTCAAAAGGTTGACCGGGCTTTTTACAGTTCTTAACGCTCAAGAAATGACTTTCGTTAAAAGTAGGTTAATTAAACAACTAGGGTGGACATGACTGTGAGTAAATTCAGCATCTTCACGTTTTTCCGCTTGAGAATTTGGCTTCGCCTTGTGACTCTGGCGCTGTGCCACTCAAATCATTATGCTGAGGTTTACTTGGGCTGGTGACAGGAGGACACTAAGTCATTTGCCCGAGTTGGGTTAAAGTTTTTGTTTGGTGTCCTACTCATTAAGTTATCAAATAAATAACTTCTCGCAACGCTTTCTTTACCGAAGTTTACAAGTTGTTTAACTTCTCAATAAGTAGACAAGCAATTAACGATTTCTCCCCCTCTCCCCCTCTCCCTAAACGGTAAGATAAAGATGGGGAGTCTCAATCACCAATTCCACATGACGGCATTATCGTCTAAATGGTCGGTGACAATCCGCCCGATCGCATCAATTTCTTGAAGTTCGGCAGCCGATAGTTGAACCGATCCTGCTTGTGCGTTGGCTGTGGCTTGTTCAGAGTGACGCGCACCTGCGATCGCCTGAGATTGGGGTTGGGCAATCAACCACGCCAGGGCTAATTGTGCTAAGCTACACTGATGGCGATCGGCTATCGGTTGCAGTTTGGATAGGGCTTGTTGGGCACGTTCGTAATTTTCTCCCTGAAATAACTTGTTTTTAGCACGGTTATCTTGTGGATCGAATTTATGATCGGCAGCAAATTTACCTGTCAATAATCCCTGTGCTAAAGGTGAATAGGCAAGGATGGAGATATTGTTTTCGATACAATAAGGTCTAGCATCTTTTTCTACCTGTCTCCAGAATAATGAATAAGGAGGTTGTAGACTATCAATACGTCCGTATTTAGCGGCTTCTTCAAGTTGAACACCAGAAAAATTGGAAACACCTATCGCTCGAATTTTCCCTTGCTCTTTCAAGTGGTTTAAAGCGCTCATTGTCTCTTCAATCGGCACAGTTTCACTATTGAACGCACCAGAGGGCCAATGAATTTGGTATAGTTCGATGCGATCTGTTTTCAGGTTTTTTAAGGAGCGATCGCACGCCTCAATCACTTGCTGGTATTTTAAATGATTGGCAAAAACTTTTGTCGCATACTCTACAGAGTCCCGCACATCAGACAATGCTTCTGCCACAATCTGCTCTGAGTGTCCTTCACCGTAAACTTCTGCAGTGTCAATTGTGGTGATTCCAGCTTCAAATGCTGCGCGGATCGCTTTAATCGAGTCTGCATCCTCAATTCCCACCCACATTTTTTTTCCTGCTTGCCAAGTTCCCATCAGGATGGGTGTGATTTGCACGTCCGATTTACCTAAGCGTCGCTTTTCCATTTTTATAACTTCTTAATCTTACGCAGCTATTACGTTAACAAGGTATTCGATCTTTTTTTACCTGTCACTAGATAGAAAACTGTTTTAGATGCCTAGATGCCCCGAGGTATTTGGGTTTCTTACCCCCTGCTGCTAATATGGAACAAATCGAAGATCTTGCAACGCCCGGTCCTCAATGGCTGACTCAGTTACCCACATTGCACGGCAAGGCGTGAATGCATTACACTTTTAAGCGCAAGTATGATACACTAAAATGGTGAGTTCAATTATTAAAGTTTACCCGTATACTTCGGGAAAGTAAATGCCCAGTAGTAGATTTTACGAGATTTTTAGAAAATAAGACTCTACAAAATTGATGAGCCTAGCTGACGGCTGATGAATTAAGTGAAGGTAGAGGTAACAGGCATAACACATCAACTTTGATGGCTGTGAGGAAGGAAGAAACTGGTAATTTCTATGGTTCCCAGAAACTTGCAAGGAATGTCTGTTAATATCTTGATACTAGCTTGCTAACGCGCCACTACATAAATATGACTATAGTAGCGCCTCACTTGAGAGTTCAAATCTTAACTTAGGGGCGATGGTGCCAAAAAGATTTCAAACTAACACAGAAAGAATTGACTTATACTTTTCATGCACTTAAAGAATGGGCAGTTGCCGTCAACGCCCTAGAATTGGGTAAAACAATTATGCTCCTTCGCAAAGGGGGTATTCATGAACGGAGTGGACGTTTCCAAGTTGCCCAAGAGCAGATTTTGCTCTACCCAACTTATGAGCATCAACAGTCTTTTCTACTTAAACCCGAATATGCTCACCTTGTGCATCCGGTAACATCAGGTTGGCATCCGGAAACAGTTCGTATCGGTAGTTGGGCTGAAATTACCGATATCTTTCCAGTCACTGACGAGTTTATTGTCAATGCCTTACTACCCTTCCATATTTGGAACGAATATTTTATTAGCGATCGCCTGAAATGGAAACCGCGTCATCCACTCTATATTCTACTGCTGCGAACTTATAAACTACCATCTGTGCAGGAAATTCCCTATCGGACTGAATACAGTGGATGCAAATCATGGATTAATTTAGCAGATGAAATTAACTTGCAAGGCGCAGAATCAGTTTTGTCTGACTCTACCTACACTCAGTTAGTGGCAGAAATTAGGAGCATTGTCAGCGAGAAATTGTATTCTCCATTTGCATAAAAAAGTAGTTCTAGACACATACAAATTTAGAAACTACAGATACGATGACAGTAGGCATTCAGCCATCAGCCGAAGGGTTGAATGTTTACACTATATAAACATTGTCGTTGTGGATGTTTGTCATAGGAACAGTTCTGAGTTCTGAGTGTCTTATTCCCTTAGTGTAAAGCATGTCTTGACAAAAAGTCGTCAGTATGCATTGAGACGAAAACAGAAAGGAGTTTGCTATGTATAGACAAATGTGCTGGATATCAAAAGAGGGTGAAAGCGGGGAAAAAATTTTGCATTTGCAGACGGCACCCAATCAACCTTGGCGTCCTTACACAGCTTTTCCGCAATATGCAGTTCCAGATTACCAGATACCTGGCGGTTCTAAAGGTTGGGCAACTTACCAGAAGTTATTAAAAGCAGGCTGGGTTTTGATCAAGAGCGCCAATGCAAACTCCGCGATCGTGGAGATGTCTGTTAGTAGTTCAGAGTTGTAAAGAGGCTTGTGGCTTATCTCTTCCCTACTCTTCACTCCTAGCAGCGCCTTCACCACGAGGATCGGCTGCTCCTTCTAAGGTGAGATCTGGTGTGACGACAATTGCGTTGGCATTACCCCAAGGTTTAGTCTGTTTAATTTTGTGTCCTCGGCGTTGCAATTCAGTCAGGGTGAGAGCATCCAAACCTAGTGGTTCCACTTTTAATTCATCTGGTAACCATTGATGATGTATGCGCGGAACAGAAACAGCTTCACCCGCATCCATGTTATATTCAAGTACATTGAGAATAACTTGCAGTACTTGAGTGATGATTGTGCTACCACCAGGTGTACCGACAACCATGCGGAGGTGTCCGTTTTCAGTGATAATTGTGGGCGTCATGCTGGATAGAGGCGTTTTGCGCGGTGTGATCGCATTTGCCTCGTTCCCCACAAGTCCAAACCCATTCGGCACTCCAGGCGCTGCCGCAAAGTCATCCATTTCATCATTCATTAAAATACCTGTTCCTGGTGTCACTACCCCAGAACCAAAGCCTTGATTCACAGTGAAAGTTAGGCTGACAGCATTACGTTGTTCATCGACAACATTCAGATGTGTGGTTTCCGGGGACTCATCTAGAGGACGTGGGGAAACAAGAGACTGGGACGCTGAGACATGGGTATGCTGGAACCGCTTCCCCATAAGTCCTGGATGAACTTGACTAAACTGCATTAATGTGTTTTTATCAATAGGCTTAACTTCGCTAGAGGGTTTAGCCTTATCCATACTAATTTCTTGACGCCGTTTTTTCGCATAGGCAGGGCTGATAAGTTGTGCTACAGGGTTTTTCTCGAAATCGGGATCACCTAAATATTGTGAGCGATCAGCGTAAGCAATTTTCATTGCTTCTGTGAGCAAATGTAGCGCATCGGGGTGATTGTATCCTAAAGATTTAAAATTGGTGTCCCCAATAATATTTAAAATCTCCAAGAGGAGAACGCCTCCTGATGAAGGAGGCGGCATCGAACAAATATTCACTTTGTGGAAATTGCCACAAAGAGGAGTGCGCCAAATGGGTTTGTAGGATCTCAAATCTTCAAGAGTGATTAAACCACCATTTTTTGCCATATCAGAGGCAACTGCCCGCGCAATATCTCCGGTGTAGAAACTTTGGGGATTCTCGGCAATTTTGGATAAAGTCCGTGCCAAGTCTCGCTGTACAAGCCTTTCACCAGGACGAATCAATTCGCCATTGCGAATGAAAATTTCTTTTGCCCCTGGATAATTGAGAATCAGCGACTTGCGTGCTTTGTACGCCTCTATCGAACGCCAAGTCGGTTCTTCACCCAGAATAAAACCATTCTGAGCCAGTGCGATCGCAGGCTGAACCAAAACCCGCCAAGGCAACTTTCCATATCGGCGATGAATTTCATACAATCCAGCCACTGTCCCTGGTGTTGCCACTGCCAAATAACCGTCAACACTTGCATTAGGACGCACCTTGCCTTGTGCATCCAAATACATATTTTTTGTCGCTTTCAGTGGTGCGCGTTCGCGAAAATCCAGTGCTTTGATTTCGCCATTTTGTAAACGTAACAGCAAAAATCCGCCACCACCAATCCCTGCAGAAAAAGGCTCCACCACAGAAATGACTAAGGCAGTCGCTACTGCTGCATCAACAGCATTGCCACCCTTACGTAACATTGCAGCTCCCGCGTCACTTGCTAAGGGATGAGCCGAAACCACCATCCCCTTTTTCGTGCGTAGAGGTGGTATGACAGTAGCGGATGTATTTTTCTGAGTGCTAAACAGCAAGACAGAAAAACACATATAAAATACGAATATTGAAAACCGCGTGCATCGGTCAAAAACACGCATGTGATGCTTCCTTATATTATAGTTGTATAATAGTCTGGGCTAACCTATCCGTAAAGGATTTACCTTCAGGGGTAAAAATATCTTACACTATCGGCGCATTATTATAAGTAGATCGACACAGAAAAACCAAACGATTGAATTTATATAAAGGCTCGTAGTTGCGCTTCAGCGCATTTAATGGTTAACATCGCTTTCGTTAATTAAGGCAATCAATGGAGAAGCATCACAAAGAGTCACTGATCCGATCTCGGTAGCTTGTACTTTTCAGCCAAAAGATCTGTGAAGACATCTTTATGTACGTGTAGAAAGATCTGAGGGTTGAAACTGAACTCGCCCTACTTTGCCCTTCAGGATTTGATCTAAAGTGACCACATTTTGGGGCTTTGAATTCTCGTTGGATAGCAATGTCAACCTTACACGCCGTCCAATAAGTTCGGGTGCGTGAAGCAGGATTTCCTCCCAGGTTCCTTCAAAAATACGTTGTTCCATGAGACTACCTCCATCGATTCCATACATGTGTTTGAAAGTTCGTCTGCCGTTGACACAGATTCTACATCAATACACATAAATCCAAGATGCTCCACCGTTTCCCTCATGCGTTTATTGTAGAATAGGGTACGGTCGAGAAACTTTTGAATTAGCTGCTTTTCATCCTCACCTACGTTATAAAAATTACTTTCACGCTTGATTCGGTTTCGGAAGAGTTGGTCGCTAGCCGTAAGCCAAATCGCTTTAACAGCATTTTCGCAGACTAAATTCGCTACAAATTCTGGCCATAATGCAGAGCCTTCAAGTATAAGGCATTCCGCTAATAAATCAGACGCATGAGAATGAACAATAGCCTCGATCTGCGGCAACACATTTTTCTGATAATGTGACAATACATCTAAAAAAAGAGCCTCGACAGATAGAGTCTCATAATGTTGTGCTACGTACTCTGGAATAGTCTTTCCATTTGCATCCGCCCAAGGACGTCCGGGATGTCGAGCGAGTTTGTCTGTAGAACGATAACTCCAACCAAGCTTCGTTGCTAAAGAGCGGCTAAGGGTCGATTTACCTGCATGAGAGGAGCCGCCAATTAGAATCACTCGTGTTTCATTAATTAATTTATCCATGATTCTGTTGAATATTTTTGGTATTATGAAAGTAATTGGTATCGCTTTTTTATAGTAAACATAATGTTGTGTTTAAAGTCATTTCAAAGATCCGACTTATTTGACAACTTTGAAATTGAAATCAAAGAAGAAAAGCACTGAAAGAGACGATAGAATTAATGGCACAAATTAACGAAGCGATTCCTAATTTCCCGATATCGTCTTGGAGTAACCTACTATGACCATTAAAGAACTACTTATTGAAGAAATTCAATCAGCCCCTGAAAATCTTCTGGCTGAAACCTTAGACTTTTTACGCTTCCTTAAAACCAAGCCTTCCCAAACACAGCAAGAAACCCAACAGAAGAATGCAAATAAGAGAATTGTGACAGAACCCCAAACTCCAGTTCAGTCTACAGGTAACTCACTGCTAAAACACCTCAAAACTATTGGTACCTGGGAAGGAGACGACATGGAAGAATGCCTTGAAATGATATATGCCACTCGTGGTAAAGTCAATTTCAATCAGCAGAATCCCTTTGATGAGTAATGTATTTACTGGATACTAACCACTGTAGCAGTGCTATTCTTGGCAACTCTAATATTTTGCGTCGCATTGCCGAACTTGAAAATACCCAAATGGCAACCTGCGTGATTGTACAAGGCGAACTAACCGACATGGCAGAACGTTCTCAACGCAAAGAAAGTAACTTCGCTTTGATTCGGCGCTTTGTTCAAGGTATATACATCTATAACATTGATGGAGTAACTGCTGAGAATTACGGTCAACTTAAAGCCGCTTTGATTGGACAATTTGGTCCCAAAGAGAAAAGTAAACGCAGAAAAACTAAAATTACCGAACTGGGCTTTGATGATAATGACTTGTGGATTGCCGCCATTGCTATACAATACAATCTTACAATTGTCTCAGCCGACAGTGATTTTCAACGAATTCAACAAGTGAGAACATTATCTGTTGAATCCTGGCTTTGATAATACGCTTCATGCTAAGAAAACTGACCAAAATTCACATCCCTTTCTGCTGTTGATCTAACTACTCGCAAGTCCGAAAAATGATCATTTGGGAATATCTCTAAAAAACTTACAATAGCTTTTCTGATAATCTCCAATTTGGGGTTTCTGTATTCAGGAGCTTCTCTTAATCTAATTTCATTTTCATAATCTTCCTCTTCTTTAAACCAATCAAAAAAATCTTGAAAGTCATTTACCCCTATTGAGAAAGCTTTTTCATAAGCTAAAAACTGATAATTAGCGTTTTTATTACTTGTATTCTTTCCCTTATTATTAAATTTATATGGATTTTTTAAAATCATTCTATGGGTCTGATAATAGACCATTACTGGTAAATTTGAAGCTGGGTGAGACTTTAAATTTTCTTGCAACAGTTTAATATAACTATTAAGTTCATCATAATTACTTTGATTTTGTTTATAAATACGTTCTTGAACCATTTTCCAAGAGAACTTCTTTGCCTCTCTTAAAATTGTTATAGTATTAACTGTATAATCAGAATTAATATTTATATCATTTTCTGTCAATCGCACTTCGACTTTTTTACTATTCCGGAGTCTAGCCACAAATTGAGCTAACATTATCGCTATACAATCTAGAACTGATGACTTTCCAGATCCGTTTATTCCAATAAATACAACTAAGTTGGAACGAGGAAAATTTAAGATAATTTCAGGCAATCCTCTAAAGTTTTGAATATGCAGCTTTTCAATATGCATAATTATAATGCAGTCCTAAATCATTCGTGAAAAATGAGATCCCCGACTTCTTTAAGAAGTCGGGGATCTCAGACAAACAAAGGAGAGTTCAAAATGATAGTCTACATTCCCGTCATTCTCACCGGAGTCTTCTTATTCCTCTTTCTTCTAGAAAGACTTGTCCCTTTGCGTTCTGTTAAGCATTCACTCAAATGGCGGCTTTGGATTAATTTTTGCGTTACGACTTTGGCATTTGCAATAAATGCAATTTTAGTGCAACCTCCAACCAGATTTATCATGCAGTGGACAAATCAAAAGTCATTGGGATTGATTCATGTTGTAAAACTACCTGCGGCTGTAGAGTTTACGATCGCCTTTTTGCTGATGGATTTGACATTCTATTATTGGCATCGTGCTAATCA
>CAZZVG010000139.1:0-9440 GCA_964657295.1 Iningainema sp.
TTCTTTCCTGTCGATCCACTTGTCAGTGTCAGATAGACTACTGGATCTGCTGTCAGGATGTTTTTTTCCCCTTGGACAATTCGCTCTATATAGGGTTCATAGCTGCTGTAAGGTAGAATTGGAACTTGCTCTTGAAATTGCTCAATGGTTTTAATATCCCGCAACCCGTATTTTTGACCAAGTACGGTATCTCGATGAGCCTGTAGGAGTGTGCGTAAGAACTTCTCTTGCACGGTATCAGTTTGACGGGTTTTTCGGATGAAATTTCCGAGTAAGCTTCTAGCAGCAGTCGTTAAAAGTGAAACTAAGATTCCCATTGAGATTTTGCAAAAATGACAGCAAACCACTATCATCTTCTAAGAAGTTGATAATACTTAAGTAAATTGGTCAAAAATTTCCCTTTATGTCAAAAAAGGTTAACAAACCACAAACCAAAAATCACAAACAACAGTCATAATCTAAAGTCTAGTTTATTCCAACCGATCTACCTAAGTCGTGGATTTACATTTTATATTTCTTGAGAAACTACAAGGAAGAGAATGTGTGGTGCTGTTAGCAAAGATATCCGTAGCAATGACATGTTTTACTGGGGCGTTTGTCCTGGCGAGTTTAGTTGAATACTGGCTGCATCGCTTGATGCACGTCTCTGTGCGAATTGGGGAACGCCACCGAGATCATCACCGTCGCAATGAAGGTCAAGGTGTTCTGTGGGAGTTTCGGGACTATGTGAGAGGCAGCTTTATAGTGATGGGTGTCATGTTCTTCCTCTCTTGGGAAGCTGGCCTTGGTTGGTTCCTGGGAGCGTTTGTTTACGCTGCATTTTCTGCTTATGCTCATCAACTGCAACACGAAAACCCAACCAAATGCTTCTGGATGAAGATGCCCGTTCACTACGTACATCATAAGTATGGTATGTGGCATCATAACTTCGGTCTAGCTGTAGACTGGTGGGATCACGTTTTTGGTACGTACAAGCTTGTGGAATGGCTCACTGAAGAAGAACTACAGCACCCAGACCGAGGTTATTTGCAACTCCGGTGGTGGTAAAATCCAACCAAAACTGTCTCAGGACTCAGCACTACTGAAGAGGATCATGACTTTGAACTACTTCCAACAGGCAAAAGCCCATTTTGTTGCCAGTCACCAGCATCCAATCAATCAGATTTTGCACCACATTACCAATATTGTCGCGATCGCGGCTGTGGTATTACTGTTCTACGATTGGCGATTGACATTCGTTTGCTTGGTACTCACTCAAGTCTTTGCGCTAGGAGGACATGCTGTTTTTGAGAAAAATGAACCCGCTTTTGTCAAATACCCCGGCATTACCATTTTAGTTTCACTTTTTTGGTCTTTCGAGAACTTATTTGGTCTGCGCCAAGTCTGGACATATTTTAAGCAGAAAGTAGCATAACGCTCTTCTTTTGATTTGTGAATAGGAGAATTCATGTATAAAGATTTACCAGTCATTGATGCAGATGCTCACAAGCTAGAAAATCCCTTGGTACTAAGGGATTATTTAGAACCAGAGTATCGCGATCGCATCGGTCTTGTGATTGATAGTCTGGGTGACCAACGGGCAAGAATTATAGACTACAATCCAGCAACTGGGAAGAACGATTTTGGGCGGATGTTTCCTCAACCCCAAGGATTGGGTAAAGGTGGCTTTCGCAACCTACATCCAGACACAACCTTGGGTGCCATGTTCAATAAAGTGCGAATTGAACACATGGACTCCGAAGGCGTAGATGTACAGGTAATATTCGGCACATTTAACTTGATATTCTCTAGCCTTTTAGATAAAGACTTGGCGATCGCACTGTGTCGTGCTTATAATAGTTACATTGCTGAGGACTGCCGGGGGTACGATAATCGGCTCAAACCGATTGGAGTATTACCCCTACAGGACGTTAATGCTGCAGTTGCTGAGATGCACCGTTGTATAAACGAACTGGGCATGATTGGCGTCGCCGTGGCTCCAAATATCCCCATTCCCCATCCTAAAGCACCAGACGCTTTTCCAGAAATTCGGATGTGCAAGACGGTTAGCCATCCTGACTTTGCTCCGTTGCTCCAAGCTGCGGTAGACCTAGATATCGCCCTTGCCATTCATGGCGGTCCAGGTTCTTACATGGTAGGTGGTATCGCCGATTACACGGAAACTTTTATTCTCACTCATATCTTCGTGCAGCGAAACCAGCAACAATTGGCTTTAGCACGCATGGTGTTTGATGGAGCCTTTGAGCGCTTTCCGACACTTCGAGTTGGCTTTTTAGAAGGTGGTTGCGGTTGGGTACCGGATCTTGCCCATGCCTTTCACGAACATTGGGAAAAACGCATCCGTGATTTTGACCCCAAACGTCCCTATCGTCCCTCTTTAATGGAATTCACCAAGCTGATGATTCAAGAAAGAGGAACTCACAACAACATTAACCTGATTGGTCAGGCAAAAAACCTCTTCGATCTGTTGTGGAATGTCCAACACGATCCAATGAAGATTGAGGATACCAGTTTATACGAACACTACGACCTTCGCCACCGAGATCCATTAGAGTATTTTGAACGGGGTCAGATTTTTACCTCTTTTGAATCAGATGATCCAGGTCCTAGCTATCTTCACATTGCGATGGGTGAAGCAGGTAAGCGTTTAGCTTGCTTCTCAGGTGATTATGGACATTGGGATGGTGTCCTCCACAACTGCGTTCAAGATGCAGCTACAGCTGCCGATTACGATCGCGAGTATTTAAAACTGCTACTGGGTGGTAATGCTTTATCACTTTACGGCGATCGCCTGCGACAATCTCTACCGACTCATCTGTTAACTCAAACCTCAAGTAAATAGCTCGACATAAATAATCGTAATTGTTTATGATCGTCATCTATCATTTGTCATATATTTGTGACAAATGAGCGATGGCGGTCATTTTCGTTCACCTACTTATTCAAGTTTGATACCAATTACCAGTTCTAAGCGGACTGCTAATCGCTAAACGCTCTTTAGTTTGAGGATTGAAGAAAGAAAATTGACCAAAATAATGCGAGTTTTACTTCTATATCCGCTCTTTCCGAAATCCTTCTGGTCTTTTGATAAAGCGCTAGAACTGATTGGGCGAAAAGTTTCATTACCACCTCTGGGGATGATTACAGTTGCGGCGCTCCTGCCTCAGACATGGGAGTTCCGCTTGATAGACCGCAATGTTCAATCTGAAACCGAGGCTGATTGGGACTGGGCAGATTTGGTCATTGTTTCTGGGATGATTGTCCAGAAATTAGATATGTTGCAACTGATCCGTCAAGCAAAGCAACGAGGTAAACTTGTTGCAGTAGGCGGTCCCTACGTGACTTCCGTTCCTGAAGCAGCGCTGGAAGCTGGGGTAGATTTTCTGGTGTTGGATGAAGGCGAAATTACCTTACCACTCTTGGTTGAGGCGCTAGAACGAGGTGAAACCTCAGGGGTATTCAGTGCCAATGGCGAAAAGCCTGATGTCACCAGCACACCGATTCCCAGATTTGACTTGCTGGATCTGACAGTTTATAACGAGATGTCGGTGCAGTTTTCGCGGGGTTGCCCATTTCAGTGCGAGTTCTGCGACATTATTGTCCTTTACGGTCGCAAGCCACGAACGAAATCACCCGCACAGCTTATAGCTGAGTTGCAGTCTCTCTATGACTTGGGCTGGCGGCGCTCAATTTTCATTGTAGATGATAACTTCATCGGCAACAAGCGCAATGTCAAGTTGTTGTTGCGAGAACTTGGTCCTTGGATGGCAGCTCGCCGCTATCCTTTCCGCTTGGCGACTGAAGCTTCGGTGGATTTGGCACAAGATAAGGAACTGTTGGATTTGATGGTGGCTTCCAACTTTGGCAGTGTGTTTTTGGGTATTGAAACCCCAGATACGGAAAGCTTGGCTTTGACGCAAAAGTTCCAAAATATGCGCCACTCTCTCATAGAATCAGTGCAGATCATCAATCACGCGGGTTTGAGTGTGATGGCTGGTTTCATCCTGGGTTTTGATGGTGAGAAGCCAGGAGTAGGCGATCGCATTATTGAGTTTGTGGAAGCGACGGCTATTCCCAAAGCAATGTTCGGTGTGCTTCAGGCACTCCCCAATACGGCATTGTGGAAGCGACTCCAGAAGGAAAATCGTCTGCTGGAGGGAAGCGAAGAAACCCAAGGGCACCAGATGACGTTAACCAACTTTATTCCCACCCGCCCGGTGGAAGAACTTGCCCGTGAGTATGTGAGTTGTTTCTGGGAATTGTATGAACCAAGCCGCTACCTTTCACGAGTTTATCGGCACTACATTGCTATGAAGCCATTTCCTCACAAAGTTCCTTTCCGGATGCTGGAACTCATCGAGATCCAAGCAGTGCTGACTATCTGCTGGCGACAGGGTATCAAGCGCAACACGCGCTTCCAGTTTTGGCGTCAGTTGTTCTCAATGCTTCGGAAAAATCCTGGTGTGTTTATTCCGTACCTCAGCAATTGCGCCTTAGTCGAACACTTTATCGAGTATCGCCAAATTGTTCGTGATGAAATTGACGCGGAACTGACTAAGTTATTAGCAAAAGAGGCCACTCTGAAAACTCAGGAGCAACCTGTTTTGGTAAATAGCCCTTAGACTGTAATTATTTGGTCACTCCTACATCACGAGTATGGTACAAATCGGGGTTCGGCAGATTCGAGTTCCACCAGGACAACGCGTGCAGTTAGAGAACATCAGTTGGATGGACTTTGAAGCAATTTTAGCAGAGCTAGGAGAACGCCGAGCCACACGAATTGCTTACAGTGATGGGATTTTAGAAATTATGGCTCCGTTGCCCGAACATGAAACCGCGAAAGTGTTCATCGGTGACTTTGTCAAAATTCTGCTTGATGATATGAGCATTGAGTGGATTTCTCTGGGATCGACTACCTTTAAACAGCAACTGATGGCAGTCGGAATTGAACCCGACGATTGTTTTTACATTCACAATTGTGCGCGGATGGTTGGACGCGAACGATTGGATCTTGCTGTCGATCCTCCCCCAGATTTGGCTATTGAGGTAGACTTGACTTCTAGGACACAAATCAGTGCATATGAGGCGTTGAAAGTCCCAGAAGTCTGGTGTTATCACAGGGGAAATTTACAGATAAGCGTGTTGCAGGATGGCTTGTATGCAGATAGTCTTGTGAGTCCAACCTTTCCTAATTTCCCTCTGCTTGAGATCATTCCTCAATTCGTCAAACGTGGCCAAATAGAGGCTATGAGTTCCGTCCGACGCGCATTTCAGCAGTGGGTTCGCTCCGCAATTGAAAGGTAATCCGTAATGTTCAGGATAGGACTAATCACCGCAAGTTAAGATTGGCTCAATATCATTTTATCAATCATATCTAATATATCCGAGTCTATAGTCATATCAAACTTCCTGGCAAATAATTTTTCTGATTCTCTAATTTTCTCAAAATCATTTTTTTCTAAAATGTTGGGGTTAAGGGCATCAACGTTAGACCACTCTAGATATGTCAAGCAAGTGTTAATAATTTTTTCCTGAAAAGGTGAATTTACAATTAGGATCTGGTAAAACAATTCATCTGGACAATAAGTGTAATTAAAACGATTAACAAACTTAGGGTTTTGCTTAACAAAATCATTTATCCATTTTATGGATTCTCCTGTTAAGCACCAAAATGCTGAAGTACCTGATGATAAAACTTATCATCAGGTTTTTTATCTATATGTAGAAAAAATGAAACATCATTTGTGTTTAGTTGAGAAATAAGACGTACCAATTGTTCCGGATATTTATGTGCCAAAATGACATATGCTATTCTCATCAAAACTGCCTTATTAGCTAAATCAAAATTCCGGTTTTGCGGTTGAAAAAAGGTGTTTTTAAATTGTCACAATTCCCAACCGGAGCGCGTCAAGATTGGGGAAAATTGTGAACAAACGATGCAAGCATAATTTACGACTTGAATGCTGACGTCAAATGCTCCCAATCCCCCCTGCACGTAACAAATTACTGAATTTTGGGATGGGCGTTGTGTCCATCCAATGATACCATTGTGGGAGTCGGGATATTTCGGCTTTGATAAGTATTTTTGACAGCAACCCAATTGCTGGCAATGGGCATTCGCCAGCCATTACCAAAAGCGCGATCAGTAATTTTTAATCCGGGAGGTGCTTGTCGGCGCTTAAATTCGGCACGCGTTACCATTTGAATAATTCTATCTACTAGCACTGGATCGTAACCTGCGGCCGCAATTTGTGCGGCTGATTGGTAGTTGTTAATCAGGCGTTGCAAAATATCATCTAAGATGTCGTATGCTGGTAACGAGTCTTGATCAACTTGACCTGGTTTGAGTTCGGCACTGGGTGCTTTGGTGAGAACGTTTTGGGGAATAATTTCACCCTTCAATTGGTTTTGATGGGATGTGAGCGGAAGGTTGCCTTGACTATTTAACCAGTGGCAAAGCGAATAAACGCGGGTTTTGGGAACATCGGCAATCACTGCCAATCCGCCATTCATGTCGCCATAAAGGGTGCAGTAACCGACAGCCATTTCTGACTTATTGCCAGTAGACAAGAGCAAATGGCCAAATTTGTTAGAAATCGCCATCAGTAAGTTACCCCGAATTCGGGATTGAATGTTCTCTTCTGCCAATCCAAACTCCGTTCCGGCAAATAGCTCAGCTAATGTGTTATCATAATCTCGCATTAACTCAGCGATCGCTAAAATCTGAGTTTTGATGCCGAGATTTTCTGCTAATGCTAAAGCATCGGTGATAGAATGATCGGAGCTGTGAGGAGAAGGCAAGAGGACACCAAAGACATTTTCTTTACCTACTGCTGCAGTGGCGATCGCTGCGACTAATGAAGAATCAATGCCGCCACTCAGACCCAAAACGACTTTAGAAAAACCACACTTACGGGTATAATCTTGCAATCCCAAAACTAAAGCGTGCCAAATTTCCTCATCTTCCGACTTATATCTTGGGGTGACAAAACCATTACGAAAATCCTGCTTAATTTCATCAAATTCAACTATCTGCAAATCCGTCTTAAAAGCAGGAAGGCGAAACACAACTTCACCTTGACGATTCAAAGCAAAACTGCTACCATCAAAAATTAAGTCGTCATTTCCCCCAACCTGATTCGCATAAATAATCGGTTGCTTAAAACGCACTGCACTATGTGTGAGCATGGCTTCGCGAAAACCCGCTTTACCAACGCTATAGGGTGAAGCAGATAAATTTACCGTCAAATCCACACCCAGCACGGCTAACTCAGCAATCGGATTTGTCGCGTATGTTCGTTTACCCCAAAATTCTTCATCATTCCATAAATCTTCACAAACAGTCACACCAATATTGATGTTATCTAGAGTGAAGTAATTCGCTTGCAAACCCGGTTCAAAATAGCGGTTTTCGTCAAAAACATCGTAGGTAGGCAGAAGCCGCTTGTGAAAAAATCGCTGTACAGATCCCTGTTTTAATAAAGCAATGCTATTAAATAAAGTTTTGCCGCCATTAATATGCGCTTTAGAATTCTCTTGTACTGTTCCTACCAGCACAGCTAATTGTGGTGGTAAATCTCGTGCTAATTGTTGCAATGTCATGTCCATTGCCTGTAAAAAATCAGGATTTACCAATAAATCTCGTGGTGGATATCCACATAAAGAAAGTTCTGGTGTTAATAACAAACGGGCACCTTTTGCTGCTGACTGTTGTGCCAATAAAAGAATTTTTTGTGCATTCCCAGGTAAATCACCAATCGTTGGATTAAGTTGGGCGATCGCAATTTTCATTTTTATATTTTAGATTTTGAATTGAAGAAAACACGGATTTTGTAGCCAATGTAGCAGATTTATCTATTAAATCTTCCACAAATAATTCACCCATTGCATTATTGAACCCGCTAGTTACTTCAAGCTTGCTTAAACAGTCAAAAAAGTTACGACAGCAAGATACTGAAGGTATAATGGCTCTCACGCTGATGTTAAATAAATACCAAAGGTTTATCCTTTAACAAAGCAAAAGCTTCCGCATCAAACCGATACAAACTAGCAGGACGACCGGCACCTCGCGATACCTTAGTTCCAGTATCATCTAAAAAACCTAACTTTAGTAACCTGGCTCTAAAATTAGAATAATCAGAGAAATTGTCACCTAAAACTGTAGTGTATAGTTGGTACAAATCATTTAAAGTAAACATTTCCGGTAATACTTCAAAAGCCACAGGACTGTACTCCAATTTATTTCGCAACCGCCTGTGTCCGTATGCTATAATTTCATTATGGTCAAAAGCTAATTGAGGTACCTGTTTTACAGGATACCAAGCGAGTCCTGTGAGATCGGCAATCAATTCTGCTTCCTCAAACCGCGCTAAGGCAAAGTAACTCACAGATAGATAACGGACACCATAACTGTCAGTTGCTTCTCGAGGATCGCGATTTGGTCCACCAAAAGTATACAATTGCTCTAAATAAAGATTTTTAACGTGAATTTTCTCAGCCAAGATGCGATAAGCAGCATCTTCTAGCGACTCGCCCTCACGCACCAAAGTACCAGGAAGTCCCCAAAAATTTAAAAATGGTTCCTGGTGTCGCATAATCAATAGAACTAACAGGCGATTCTGGGTAGTATCCACAGAGAAAATCACATTATCAACACCAACCTTGAAATCAGCTAGAGGTTGTTGATTGAGAAGAGATACAATTTTTATTTGGTTGGGTGCTGGCATAGGAACTCATTGTTCAAAGAAAGCATTCGTGCTGTCAGCTTTGTAAGAGTTAGGTGGTAAGCTTAAGTTTGGACAATTTAATTCTTAACAGAGTTTTGAAGTCCTGATATTTAAAGTGCTGAGTCAAAAAGTCGAATTTTCCGACAACGATTCGTATAAATGCTCTTGATGAATATAGTCAAAGACAGGCGATGTTAGGGTTTCCTTGTCGCCATTATTACGATAGGCTGTAGAGGAAACTTCTGGACCTGTAAAGTTGGCGATCGCAATCTTGCCTCCCAGCTGGCGGACTTTCTCCAAACTCAACTCATTTATTGCATATCCAGAACGCGGCACTACTAATAATTGCACTTCCTGTAACAACTTTTCAACTTGATACCAATTTGACAGCTGAGTGAGTAAATCCGAACCGATTGTCAATGTAAACGTCGCTTCACGCCAACGCATTTTTGCTTTCTCAACGGTTTCCAGTGTTCTAGTCGCACTTAATTCCTGTTCCAAACCAATATTCTGTTGTGGCATTATATCCGCAATTAACAATTGCAGCATTGCCACCCGATGTGACAAAGGAGTTTGATGGGACTTAAATGGATTATCCGCCGCCCACACTGCTACCCAATCATAATGCTCAGACAACCACTTGATAATTGTCTGATGCCCAGCAGTCGGCGGATCGGCACTCGTACCAAACAAAGCAATTCTCATATTAGATCG
>CAZZVG010000140.1:0-9434 GCA_964657295.1 Iningainema sp.
AGCAATACGCCGCACTTTTCCTTTGGGCAACATGGGCTTGACGTAGCGTCCCCTGTCTTCGGAAAAGATTAAGCTACGACTGCCAGACTTGCCTTGCTGCTGAGCCATCTGGGCAAAATAAAGCACACTGGGATCGAGGATGACTCCCTCTGGATCGAAGATGAATTCTTCCGGAATACTGGGGGGTTCTTGTTCTGCTTGTTCCTGGTTTTCTTCTTGTTCCTCTTGCTCTTGATTTGATTCCTCTTCGTCGTCTTCCGGTTCTTCAAGATTTTCAGGTGGGGGAGGCGGTGGTGCCGGTGCTTCTTCTGGAGGAGGAGGCGTTTGCACGACTGTTGCCCGTGGTACAATCACCAATTCCACAGCACGCCGCAAATCTTCTGCATTCACTTGGGTACGTCCCTCCAAAGCTGCTGCGGCTTTGGCAACTCGCAGGGCAAACAATTCGGCACGATGTCCTTGTACGCCTGCACGAATGGCTTCATTTACAAGATAGCCAATTTGTTCGTGAGAAATATTAACTTCTTTGAGCCATTCCCGTGCCAGAATGATTTGGGTTTTAATGGCGTCGAGATCTTCGTTGTATTGCTGAAGAAATTCTTGAGGAGAACGGGAGTAGGCGATTGCTTGCTCTACGGCTTCCACTCTTTGATCTAAACCGAGTACACCATCTGCACTCAGAGCGATCGCGATCCTATCCAACAAATGCTCTCGCAGTGTTCCTTCTTCCGGATTATAAGTAGCAATGAATAGGGGTTTACAGGGGTGCTGAAAACTTATCCCCTCCCGTTCAATTTGGTTGCGTCCTTCAGATAGTACTGCTAAAAGCTGATTAGATATTTGCTCGTCTAATAAATTAATTTCATCCACATAAAGGATGCCTCGGTGTGCTTGTGCAAGCAAACCAGGCTGAAACACACTTTCTCCTTGTTTTACTGACTTTTCGACATCCACCGAACCCAAAAGTCGATCTTCTGTCACTCCCAGAGGAATTTGTACAAAAGGTGCTTTGAGCATTTCTGTCTGTACCTCACCCTCTGTAGCGGTTGCTAGGAGTTGCTCATCCCATTCTTCTGGGTGGTTGGCATCGCAGTTGCTGGTAGAACCTTTGACAACTTCAATGGGTGGCAGCAGCATGTGGATAGCACGTGCCATCACAGATTTGGCAGTCCCGCGACGACCGGCGATCGCCACTCCTCCCAACCCCGGATCGACTGCGGCTAGTAGTAAGGCGAGTTTAATTGCTTCTTGACCAACTACTGCTGTCAGGGGAAAGGCAGTACTCACAGGGGTGACGCTAGGCGCAGGCATGGTTTTGCTTATTGTACAGTCTAGCTTTTTAGCATAGCAAAATAAGCACCATCTATTTTCAAGAGTGCTTTGCGTCCTTCTGATTATTAAGTGAGTAAGGTGTGTTCGCCTACCCTACGGTACATTCTGAGTCAATGCTTGTTTAATTAACCTTTGTCCTTCATCAGTTGACAATAAATCAACGTAAGCTTTTCCTATCTGCTCATCTTTTGAAGCATCCTTCTTAATAATTACAAACAAACGCCGAACAAGGGGATACTTGTCTGCTTGTGGAGCGATAAAAGAACCACCATTTTTCCGACTTATCGGCAAAACTTTAACAACAGATTTGCTAATCTCAGACGCAGTAAGATAATAAATTCCACCAGGGTCAGATTTCCCAATTATTTGTTGAATATCTGTCGATGTCGTGAAATTAAAATTAACATTTTGTCCAAAATCTTTGCTATCTAAAACGGTTTCCTTGAAAAATGCAGTAGTGCCACTTGCATTCTGTGGGCGAGAGTATGCCGTGATTGTGAGTTTTGGTCCACCAACCTGACTCCAGTTCGTGATTTTCCCAGTGTAAATGTCATGAAGTTGGTCTATGGTTAACCCCGGAATCTTCAAACTAGGGTTGACTACGATGGCAATGACATCATTCGCCACAGGAACTTCGTTGAGTTTAAGACCTCTTTTATTTGCACGTAGTAACTCTTCATCTTTAAGAGGTCGTGAAGATTGAGCAAACGCAATTTGGTCTTCTATCAACATCGTGATTCCCGTTTGTGAACCAGGTCTGTTGGTAGGAATGTATTTAAAATTAACTTGCAGAAATTCCTGTTGAATTTGTTGATGTACTACTTTATTAATACTTGCCCAGCTTGTACTTCCAGCGTAAAGCCATTCCCCAGTAGGAACGTTAATATCTCTGAAGCTTGTTTGCGATTGTTGAACTATATTTTGTGGTGTTATAGTATCCTGACCCTTTTGACTCCCCCACCAAATAGCTACTCCACAACCACCAAGAACTAAAACTAGCGAACCAGCGATGAACTTATTTTTGTAATTGTGGTTTACATGAAGTTTTGACTCAGAACTCTCTTCAATTGATTTTGACGGTGGTGTGTTTATTTCTTGTGTCTCTGACGAACTTTGCGCCTCTGGTGTATGAACTTTACAAAGGTTTTGCCAGGTAGGTAACTTTTTTCCTTTGTGGCTCATGCAAATCACTGGTAGCCAATCGACGCCAGGATAACGAGATTTAAAATGTTCGAGACGTTTGCGAGCTTCGTGTACAGAAGTAAATAGAGACTTACCATTAGTAAATTCTTCAAAGAAGTATTTCAAGAACTTTACAGCCACTTTATCTGGAACTGGTTCCCGCATGACTATACTTTGTGGTAGGTGTAACTGCGCGAGTTGGTTTGCCAATCCTAAACCGTCACAAGAATTGAAAATCGCCAATTGCAATCCTCTATTAATGGCTTTTTCTAAGGCATTCTTAAAAGCCTCAATACTTAAACTTTCTTCGTCATTCAACTCTATCCAACCAATTTGACCATCTTCTCTACTACCAGAGTGTCCCGTAAATATAAAGATGTGGTAGCCCTGTTGATCCCGTAAAGCATCACATAAAACTTCGTGGCTAGGTTGCTCCAAACAATTAACTTCTGCCCCCAGTTTTTCTAAGTGCTTTATTTCTTGCAAGTCGCGATCAGTATTGATGCCATTACTCCTGCCTACAACTACTAAGATTCTAACTTTGGAACTGCTAGGGGGGTGGATGATGCCATTGTGATCTTTGCTTTTAGGAAGTCTAAAAGCGATTTCAGCTTGCGGACAATGGGTTTCAAAAAATTTCCACTCTTGCCAGGGAAGGCGGCACAAGTCGATCTTTGTAGCATCAACAAGCACATTAATTTCTTCACTTTCACTATTCAATTGCGAGCAAATCACAGCTAACTCTTCTCGAATGTGCAGCCATTCACTATCTCCAGAGTTCAGCCATTGATTAAGGTGGGTTTTTACTGCCTCGGCGTGTTCGGCAGATTCTAAAGCAGAGAAATGTTTCTCAGATATAGGTTTGAGCCGTAGCCCTGGTTCGGGAGAAATACAAGATCGTACTTCTGGATCGTCACGGTAGTTTGATTGCCATTGACAGTAAAAAGAGCTTAATTCTTGTGGAAGTTGGGGCAGATTGCAGTCTCTATCAAAAGGAGGATTTATTACTGTCAAATTAACGTCTAATTCTTGCCCTGATGGTTTAAGTTTTAGTTTGACGATCGCCATTGTTATCTCCTATAGTTTGGTATTTAAACAACAAACTTTTCAGTCAAGCTGATACGATCTGACATCAGATTGACACTAAACCTTTCATCTACTTGGCAGCTAAACTCCAATTGCATCGAGTTATCATCACTTCTAGCTTGTGTTTTTATGCAGGCAGTTCCGGTTTGGTCGAAGAGAGTAATTTGCAAGCTTTGCGGTAGGTAATTGGCATCATTCCCCGGATAAAGGCGCAGGCGAATGTTGACTTTTTCTGTATCTTGAGGAATAATTTGCATTACCAGTACGAGAAGCTGATCTGCTAAATTAATCACCTTTGCTCGACTCGTAGAGTTGCTTTTTTGAGTGCTTCTAAAGTTCTTAATGCTTCTCAAGTTCCCAATCAGGACTAACTCCGGTACTTGCCAATCCTTGTGAAAAATCCCCTCCAACCATTGGCGCAAGTTGACTGCATGAATAGTCTCGATGAGTGTATCCAAAGATTGCAATTGTTCCAGATGGTGTTGGTAGAAACCGAGTTTCTCTTCTTCTTCAGATGGCTCATCAGAAGTCGGGGCTGGCAAAAATCCCAGCAACTGCACCGATTCTAATGAAGAAAGAAACTGAACTGCCACATAACCAAGTCTGTCTTGTGTCACCGACAGAGGGATTTTTAAGGTGCTTTCACCAGGTAGCACTGGGCGACATTCCAGTTTGCCAGTTGGTAAAACTAAATCAGCTACATTCAAAAGAGTTCTTAAACCTGGATGCCAACTGTCGGCATTGATAAAGTGTGTTTCTACCCCCAACCATTTCAGATAGCAATGAACAGCATAAACAGCTAGGGTATTAAGATAAACTTGTTTGCCTTTTGCGGGTGCTGCTTGTTCAGCAGCAAATTCCTCGGCATAGTGATGGGCATCTCGATCAAGAGGAACGCTAATATATTGAGGTAGTGTACTGTTCATAATTCGTCACCGTAATTTCTCGCTATGTTTTGCAATAATGGAAGGCACTTTCGCTTCCAATGTGAGTGAAGAGTTTGGTTCTTAATATTGAACTCTCTGGCAATGTCAGCAATTGTGTCGGGAGGCTCCTGCAAAAGTAAGCGCAGAGTTAATAAGTGACAATGACATTCTGGATATTTTCGCGGAGAACAAGCTTTGAGCTTCCCCCGTTCATCTGCCACAATTTGTTGCCTGATTAATCGATCAATACGCTGGAGTTTTTTTTCCTGAAGTTGGATAATCTTGATATCTAGTAAGTCTAAATCTAACAATTTACCATTCTGTCTTGGGAATTGGGGATCTGGCAATAACTCACCAAGTGTTATCTGATACCCATCATCATTAGTAAATGGTCGATCTAAGCTCCAGAGATTGGTATTGTCTGGAATATGTATATCTTTAAGTCGAAACCGCAAGTGCCCATTAATCCATATCACTAGACTATTCTGTAGCGAAGGAGAAAGTGGCTGAAACTCACAGATATTACGGCAAAACCATTCCCAAGTTTTATTTAAAGCCAGAAGATAATCTGGATGGCTGGAGTTAAGAATACCAGGTAGTTTTTGAACGGCTACGAGTAGCCGATGTAAAGCTTTTTGCCGCTCTGGAGTTTGTTCTGCGTGTTGACAAACCTCGTGAATAAGGTTTTGCAGTTGTTCATCCACAGCAGTTATCCTCAGTTGCTGTACCTGCTTTTTGCATAAGTTAAATGAACAAATACAGGAATAGCTTGAGTTTAACAGATTTTTAGTAAATGAATCCGTTTTTTTGTAGCATAGACTACAATTCATTTAGGCAACATTCCCCTCTGAATCATGTATTGTCAGCTGATGGGGCACCATCATTACTTTTTTGTAAAGATGCCTAAAAAATTAACACCCCTAACCAAGCTATTTATGATTTATTTAGGGATAGTTAAGTAGGTAGACATGAAAAAATATAATTATGTAAAGAAAACTAAAGTTAATAAAATTAGCTCGTAGTAACCGCTTCAGCGCTTCAGCACTGACTACAAACTTTCATTTATTTATGCCGACTTACTTAGTACTTACGTGCCTCTATAGGTGAGCTGTAGCTACTATGTTTGGTAGCACTTCCTGTAATGGATCGCAAAGGTCTTACCCATTCAACCTAAACTATAATCGAGCTAGTCCTATTTGAGTTGCGCGATCTACGTTTAGGTTGTAATTCTTCGGGTTACAAATCATTTAGGACTGCTATAGTAATCTTTTGTTAACAACTAACAGACAAATTTTTAACAATACTTATTCAGTAATCTCTCCCACGCTGTTAATGCACAAACTTTTAATCTTCCAGAATGAAAAACTCCTACGCCGTGCGCTGCTTCACCGTTCTTATATCCATGAGAATCCTCATGAAGGTGAACACAACGAACGCCTGGAGTTTCTCGGTGATGCCTTGCTCAACTTTTTAAGTGGCGAGTATCTTTATAGTCGTTACCCAGAAATGGGAGAAGATAAATTAACTCGACGGCGTTCGGCACTGGTAGATGAGAAGCAACTGGCAAAGTTTGCCATTGAAGTTGGCTTAGACTTGCGGATGCAGTTGGGTAAAGGTGCAATGCAAGAGGGAGGGTACCAAAATCCTAATTTGCTCAGTAGCACGTTTGAAGCCGTTATTGGGGCTTACTATTTGGATAAAAATTCAAATATTGAAGCAGTTCGCGCTGTTGTCGATCCACTGTTTAATTCTGTACCTGAAAGTGTTGTGGAGTCTCGCTCTGATATCGACTCAAAAAATCGTTTTCAAGAATGGGTACAACGCAACGTGACGATTCTTCCCCCCAAATATCTTACGGTTCAGACAGGTGGTTCTTGTCACGCTCCAGAGTTCGTTGCTAAAGTGATTGTGGGTGATCAAGAGTACGGAGAAGGTAAAGGGCGTAACAAAAAAGAGGCGGAGAAGGCAGCCGCTGAAGATGCTCTAGCCAAAGTCAGAAAAATTATTCATGATTATTGAGAGCTGTTTAATTTTTAATTCTCATGTACTACTTGTAGTGGCAAGGTTACAGTAAAAGTGGAACCGACTCCCACCTGCGAAACGAGATCGATTTCGCCTTGTAGCAATTTTACTAGCCGCAAAACTATTGCTAACCCCAAGCCAGTGCTGTCGGGAAGATAGGATTTATGACTGGAACCAACGCGAAAGTAAGGCTCAAAGATTTTCGCTTGATCTTCAGGCGATATCCCAGTTCCAGTGTCAGAAACGGCGATCGCCCACTTATTATCGTCTAAAATCTCGCTCTTAACTTTCACAGTTCCTGACTCTGTGTAGCGAATTGCATTACTGAGAAGATTCGTGACAATCTGCTGCAATCGTAATGAATCTGTGATGACTTTTTCAGGGGCGCGATCGCAATCTATAACCACTTGTAAATCTTTCTCACCCGCTAAAGATTCTAACACTTCATACACATTATAGATAACTTTACACACATCAAGGGGTTCTGGTTGCAGTTTCATCTGCCCTGCATCGTACCGGGAAATTTCCAGTAAGTCGTTAATCAAACGGAGTAATTTTCTACCATTTCGTAGTACGCGCTCAATATGTTCTAGATTTGTATAGGAGTCCTTTTCCTCAGTTTTCCGTTTTTGGATGCGTAAAAACAGATCCGAATACCCAATAATTGAAGTCAGAGGGTTTTTCAGTTCGTGGGCGAAAAAAGAGAGGCTGTCTTGGTTTGCCCGAATTAAGCGAGTCAATTCTTGATTGTTGAGGGTTAAGTGATTTTGTAACTGCTGTAGTTCTGCCAATCTTTGATCGGTATAGCTTTGAAAAGAGCGGGCGATCGCCTCATCCAAAACAATGTCAATCAATCTCACTGCCCGCATCACTTCTTGTGCTGAAGCCTGTAGTAGTTCCGGCTCCAAAACATCAAAGATTACCCTCCGTAACAAACTGTATTCTCTGGCGATTTCTACTGCATCAAAACCTTGATTGGCTCGAAGTGTACCATGAGTTAAACTCGCCTCTACTATCGGTTTAACTTTGTTTTCTTGGGATTGGGAAAGCACGGTTGCCATTGCCATGAGAATATAGTTAACATGATTTTCTATCGCCCTATGAGATAGATTATTGGCGCTGGAAATTTTCTTGTCTAGACGAACGGCTTCCACCCACTGTGCTATAATATTTTGAGTTTTGTTGCTGAGTAGATGACTAAAATCTTTCATTACTTCCGGGTGGGAAATTTACTAGCATATAATAAAGTTTCTATTGCAAACCTAAATAGTTCCCGAATTGCGTCTTTTCTTACATTTGCGCCAAATCATTTATTTCACAAAAGGTATTGCTCATAACCACAGATCATATTGCTGTACATTCTTCAAAAACATTAAGTAGATGTACCTTCTTAAATACAGTTGTGTAAAGGAGTGTAAAGTGAATCCTTTACATTCTTAGCTACGCTAAGCGCCAAGGTAGCGTAACTAAGAACCCATAATCATTGAGTTGAGCCAACCTACTTATGTGATATATTTTTATTAAAAAATATATCACACTTGAACATAAAAAGACAGAAATTCCAGTGGTTAATGTATTTGTACTAAATAAAAATATATAAGAAGTATATCTTAAGATAGCTTGACTGTACTGTGCTGCAATGTTACATTATTATTTGATCAGAGTAAGTCAGCCAAATCCAGCATAACTATAGAGTTTAAGTTGGAACGGAGGAACCATTACTATGGGGGCGAATCTTACAAAAACTTAGGAGTGATGAATCATGATTAAGTCAATAGTAGAGAAACTTCACTATTGAGCATTGATTATGAATTCATAACTAATAACTCATAATTTTGTAAGAGGGGCATCTCTCGGCCCTAGCCCGTCAGCTAACTTCGTAGGCATTGAGAGGAGACTGAAGAGACAGCATTAACATAATGTCCGGATCTCGTCAGTATTCCAGCCTCGTACTGCTCAGATTTTCTGTACCTGCGCTCTTACTGTGTTGAGGTCAAAATAGTGATATTTGAACAAAACTTGGCTGCTATCTTAGCGGATGCTGGGCAAGCTGCCTGGAAAAAAAACGAAATTAGTTATCGTCAGGGATATTATCCTTGTGTCTGTGCTGGGCAACTTAGGGATTTTCTTACAGTGGTTAGTGCACTGACTAACCACGAATCAATGTCCAGTCCACCTGGAACTCTGGTTGCGAATCTAGATTAAATCCTACACCCATTTACTCGAAAAAGACCGCGTCACCCAAGTCTTGACTGAGCTGTTGTTAGCAAGTCTGCGACAGGCAGCTATATGGCTTAAGCTGTGTCCTTCTCTTATCTTCTCCTGTGGGAGACGCGGAGCAAACGAGAGTGATGAAAGCACTTTAGTCCAAATCTCTTACAAGTCTTACCTAGGTTAGCGCTGAAGCGCTAAATGCTCACTCTATTGGAATATGCCCATGAGTATTTTAAGGAGGGAATTGCTCGCAGTACTGCATTCTTAGAAATAAAAGATTTAGTTAAGATTTATTCCAAAAGTGATGGTAGTCACTCTGTTATTTTAAATAATGTGAATCTTACTGTCGCCTTAGATAAATCTATGACTGTAATTAGTTACTCGGATGGCGGTAAATCTACGCTTTTAAAGATTGTTACCAACTGAGAAAAAGCAACTTCTGGTTCAGTGCGACTCAATGGTAAAAAGATTGATAAACCTGCTTCTGAGCGCCTGATGGCATTTCACCAATATTCTTTATTATGATGGATTATGATGGTGAAAAGTTAGAGAAAATCTTCGGTTGGCTATGGATGAAGTGCTGAAAAATACCAATTGGGCTGAGACAATTAGCATTGTTCATAAAGACCGGGGAATGCTAAATTTAACAGCAGCAGCTGACAAGCATCCCCA
>CAZZVG010000141.1:0-9402 GCA_964657295.1 Iningainema sp.
GGATAATACGGGGGTACGGGAAATTCTGATTACAGGTGAGGCTAACTGGTCGGTCGCGGCGATCTCATTTGTTGCTCAGCTTATTCTTACCCTTGTCGCTTATGGCTCTGGTGTCCCTGGAGGGTTATTTGCTCCAGCCCTCACTCTAGGGGCGGCTCTTGGCTACTTGGTCGGTGTCGGTGAACACAGTCTGCTGTCTCCCCTACATATGAATAGTGGATTACCTGTCACCTACGCATTAGCGGGAATGGGGGCATTTTTTACTGCTGTTGCGAGAGTGCCAATTACGGGAATTGTCATTGTTTTTGAGATGACGACAAACTTCAACCTGGTGCTGCCTTTGATGATTGGCTCGGTGACATCATATTTAGTTGCCGAAAAGTTAGTGCCGGGATCGCTGTACGACAAACTTTTAGCTTGGAATGGAATTACGATTGAAAAGGAACTTCCTACTAAAGGTATATTGACACAATTGACTGCAAAAGATGTGATGCAGGCAAGGGTGGAAACTCTTTCGGTAGAAATAAGTTTAGATGAAGTCATGCAGACGTTTTCCCTTTCCCATCATCGTGGTTTTCCTGTAGTAAAAGAGGGGAAATTAGTCGGAATTGTGACACAATCAGATCTGACAAAAATGCGCGATCGCAACTTGAGCGGAGAGACTCCCTTAAGTGAAATCATGACTGGCGATCCGTTAACTGTTACCCCCATCCAGACACTCAGCAATGTGCTGTATTTGCTAGATCGTTACAAAATTGGTCGCCTGCCAGTGGTGGAAGGACGAAGATTGATTGGGATCATTACCCGTGCAGATATTATTCGGGCAGAAGCACACCATCTTAATTGTGAAAACGGAGTTCCAGGACCGCGACCGGAACCTTCTTGTATAGTTTATCAAACACGATCGCCTAGTGTTGGCACAGGTAGAATATTGGTACCGATCGCTAATCCCGACACGGCAGCAACACTGTTGCAAATGGCAGCAGCGATCGCCCGTGATCGCCACTACGAAATCGAATGCGTGCAAGTGATGCTCGTTTCCCGCAATAATTCTCCAACAGAAACACAAGTAAGAACGGCAAAAAGTCGGCGCTTACTGCGACAAGCAGAAGTTTTGGGGAAAAAATGGAAAATTCCCGTGCATACGCAGATTCGCGTGGCCCATGATACGGCACAAGCCATTCTGGAAACAATCAAGGAACGACATATCGACGTCATTCTAATGGGGTGGAAAGGCAGCACATCTACCCCAGGACGTATTTTTGGAGATGTTGTAGATACTATCATCCGTCAAGCCAATTGTGACGTAGTCTTAGTGAAATTAAGTAATACTGCCCACTTGCCCACTCCCTCATCTGCTCACACTTTCAACCGGTGGCTTGTCCCAATGGCTGGAGGTCCTAATGCATGGGTAGCCATTAAATTACTACCTGGTTTACTGACATTAGGTAATGAGCCACAAGTTCGTCTGACTCGAGTGTTTAAGGAATCTGAGACTGAACCAGATATGACAGTTTTAGAAGAAGCCATTCGCCAACTGATTCATCACCGCAAATTGTCGAGTACTATAGTCGCCGCCCCAGTTAAAGCTGATTCTGTTTCTGAAGGTTTGATTAATTTAGTAAAAACAGAACATTATGATGTCGTCGTTTTGGGTGCTTCTCGTGAGGGAATGCTACAACATGCAATCCTCGGAAATATTCCCGAAGCGATCACCTCAGGTGTAGATAGTACGGTGATTTTAGTCAGGGGGGCAATGACTAATTGAAATTACGACACAGATCCCCGATTTCTTAAAGAAGTTGGGGATCTACGTCTTCCGTTGGATTTGGCTTTTGATCGCACTACTTATCTTCAGCTAACCAGTCTTCTAATTGCAAAGCAGAAATATTAATAAAATCCCGAGTATTATTAGTCACCAAGATATCTCCACGAGAACGTGCTACCGCTGCAATGGCTGCATCTAATACACCTGTCGGTCTACCTATTCGCCTTAACTCAGCTTGAATCTTGCCAAATTCTTCAGATGCATTTTGATCAAAATCAACAATTTTTACTGAATTAGTAAATATCTTTAGAGTGGTTAGGTTCTGTTGGATTTGTTGAGAACAGTATACTCCTTTATAGAGTTCTGCCATCACAATTGTCGAAATATAGCACTGGTTTGATTTAATACCAAATTCTGCCAGTGCTGAAAAATTTTGATTGATGATGGCAATACAAATGTTACTGTCTAATAAATACACGAGCGTTTAGCATTAATCATCGTAGTTGTTGTCTATCAAAATCGGCACGGCGATCTCTATCTAGTTCTTCTCCAATTTTGACCCACTCCTCTCTATCCTCCAGAGGAATCGAAAACAGTTCCTTAAGCCTTTGATGCCGTTCTTCTTCAGTAATTAGCTGAACATCCTGAATCTCAATTACAATTTCTGTACCATCAGGAACATTAATTTCCTCTAATACTTCTATAGTTTTTCCCCGTTTTATACCTTTAATTTTCATCGCTTTTTCTCTCCTTACAAACTGTATGGCGTTCTCTGTGAATTTCTGCAAAAATCTCTGCTATTTCAGTGTTATCTTTCCAAGCTCCAAATACTTCATTTAACTGTTGGTGCCTTTCGTTCTTACTCACTAGCTGAACTTCTGGAATCTCTATGATGATTTCTTGACCATCAGGAACATTAATTTCCTCCAATACTTTTATAATTTTTCCATGCTTTATACCTTTAATTTTCATATTTTTCTCCTTAAGGGAAAGTAACTCATGACTCCTAATAGTCGGTAACGCATGATTCGTCAAACGATAAACCTTTAGCATTAATCATTGAGACATCCGCCAAATCTTAACCGTCTTGTCAAAACTGCTACTAGCGAGAGTCTTGCCATCTGGGCTGAAGACAACAGACCATACTCTCTGAGAATGCCCAACAAGTGTACGAACTTCTTGTCCTGTTTCTAGATTCCATAGTTTGATGGTTTTGTCCCAACTACCACTGGCAAGAGTTTTTCCGTCAGGACTAAAAGCGACGGAGCTAACTTTATTAGAATGCCCTGTTAAGGAAAGAAATTCACTTCCCGAATCCAAATTCCATAATTTAATAGTATTGTCCCAACTAGCAGTAGCAAGGATTTTACCATCTGGACTAAAGGCAAAGGAATTGACTGAGTCAGAATGTCCAACGAGTGTGCGGATTTCCTTTCCTGTTGCTAAATTCCACAATTTGACTGTGCTGGCCAATAAATTACTACTGGCAAGAATTTTGCCATCGTGACTGAAGGCAACAGAATTGACTACGTCACAATGTTCTCTAAGGGTACGAATTTCCTCTCCTGTTGCCAAATCCCACAATTTAATAGTATTGTCCCAACTACCACTTGCAAGAGTCTTGCCGTCAGGACTAAAGACGACAGACTGAACAGAGGCTAAATGTCCTTTAAAGGTACGGACAACATTTCCTGTGACGACACTCCATAATTTGACCGTTTTGTCAAGACTACCACTGGCGATAGTCTGTCCATCAGGACTGAAAGCAACAGAATTTACTGCATCAGAATGTCCCACGAGTGTGCGGAGTTCTTCTCCTGTGGCTAAATTCCACAATTTAATCGTTTGATCATCACTAACACTTGCAATAGTTTTGCCATCAGGGCTAATAGCAACAGCCCAAACAGAACTGGAGTGTCCATTTAGGGTTAGGGCTAAAGAAAAATTATTGCCCAAGGCAATTTTTTGAATCTGATTAGCGGGAGATGACTTGATAATTGCCGCCGGGGAAGCTTGCGAATACCAAATTCCCCCAACTCCTAAGAGTGCGATCGCTGCACTTGTGGCGGCAGTTTTTATTCTGATAAAATACAACGCAGTCCGCATAGGACAGAGTAAACCTGATAAGTGTTTATCAAAATTATTCTTTTAACGGAAAAAAGCTAAGGGGTGAGTGAAAAACTTATTTCTTCGTTTCCCTTTTATCCTCGATCTATCCGTATTTAGGGTCGTTTCTTGTGTGTTAAACACAACTTCTCTAAGGCATAATACTCAAAACTCTGTCAACACATCTGGTCTCCTTTGCTACTTTCACAAAATAAAAACATTTGACTTTTGTAACAATATTTTTATTTACTTAATACGTAATGACACTATAGTCTTCCGGATATGACTGGAAACTTGTAACATTTTTTTGTATAAAAACTAAAAATCTAAATTATTTGACAAAATAGACACAAGCTTTCAGTTTCCCAAATAAAAATTAACGAGATATCCGCCAAATTTTAATAGTATTGTCCTCACTACCACTAACAAGAGTTCTTCCATCTTGACTAAAGGCAATGGATTGAACTGCGTCAGAATTAGCTGTCAGTGTACGGATTTGTTGTGCGGTTGCCAGATTCCACAGCTTAATAGTTTTGTCGAAACTCCCGCTAGCAAGGGTTTTACCATCAGGACTGATAGCAATTGTAGTCACGGCGTTGGAATGCCCCACAAGTGTACGGATTGGCTGACCTGTATTCAGATTCCACAGCTTGATACTTCTGTCAAAACTTCCACTAGCAAAAATTTTCCCATTAGGACTGACAGCAACTGCAGACACAGGCTTAGAATGCCCCGTAAGTGTAAAGATTGGGAGTCCTGTAGCCAGATTCCACACTTTGATACTTCTATCAAAACTACTACTGATCAGAGTTTTGCTATTAGGGCTGAAGATGACGGATCGAACCCAGGAAGAATGTCCGACTAGTGTATGGAGTGGCAGCCCTGTCCTCAGATTCCACACTTTAATCGTGTTGTCATCACTACCATCGGCAAGCATTGTGCCATCTGGACTAAAAGCGAGGGCATGAACCGAGTTAGTCTGTCCCTCTAAACTACCAATTTCCCGTCCTGTCGCCAAATTCCACAGTTTAACCGTTTTATCATCACTGCCACTGACAAGAGTTCCTCCATCTGGGCTAATTGCCAGCACATTGACTCTATCAGTATGTCCATTCAAGGTACTGATTTCCTGTCCTGTTGCCACACTCCAAAGTTTGATCGTGTTATCACTGTTACTGACAATAGTTTTACTATCTGGACTGATAGCAAGAGACATCATTGAGTTAGAATGCCCTTTGAGCGTATTGGTCAAGAAAAACTTTTCTAAGGAAATTTTTGAATGCTCGCTCAGAATACCTTGTTTGTCTGCTGGGGTATGATCAGATCGACTTGGACTAGAGGACACTCGGGTTTGATAATGATGAAATTGCCGATACCAAAATTCTCCTGATCCTAGAAAAAGAAGGGCTGAAGTTACTAAGAGCAAAATTCTTAGTTTCGGATGATATCTTGGTAAAGATGGCTGCTGAGTTGGTGGAATAACCACATTCTCCGTAACACTACGGAGCGGAGAAAATTGTGTTACCTGTTCTTGAGTCAAGTCTGCGCTCACTTCATCGGCTGATTGGTAGCGATCGGAGATCTCTTTTTTTAACAGCTTGTCGAGAACGCGAGCCAATTGATGACTCACCGGATTTCTCAAATATTGTTGCCAATTTTCCACCCAGCTATATCCATGTTCTGTCCATAGTTGAAAGGGAGAGACGCCTGTCAGTAGATGGAAACAGGTTGCACCCAGACTGAATAAATCGCTGGCTGGATAAGCAGTGCCGTCTCTAATTTGTTCAATTGGAGAATAACCATGTGAACCAATCGTCGTCCCTGCTTTCATCTGTACTTTTGCTGTCAGATGCTTTGAAGAACCAAAATCAATCAGAACTAAATCCCCAGATGCATCGATTTTAGGGGGGAAATAAGAAGATTTTGCTGATGTTGGTTTGTTTGCACGCCGACGGATAATGTTTTGTGGTTTTATATCTCTGTGTATAACTTTACATTCATGAATAAATTTCAGGACAGGCAGTAAATCTCGTAAAATTTCTTGAATCTCATTACTGCTATAACCCGCTTTTTGCTGTAACTCTTTTAACAAATTCTGCCCATCTATGAACTGCTGCACCAAATATAAGTAATGATCTTGCTCGAAGTAAGCGAATAGAGTTGGGATTTGAGGATGTTGTCCTAGTTGTTGTAATCGCTGAGCTTCTTTTTGAAACAACTCCATCGCCTTTTGTTGCGCCCAATGTCCTTGAAACTTAGGTGCTAATTGCTTAATAACACAACGTTCATTAAGTTTATCTGTATCTTCTGCTACATAAGTTCTTCCAAAACCACCCTCATCGGAAAGTACACCCGTAACAGTAAAACGATCTCGCAGCAATGTAACTAAAGGATTAGTGCAACTTTGGCAGATTTTTCTTCCTTTAGGATTTAGAGGATTTGGGCAATCAGGATTTAGACAGCAGATCATCATTTTAACGGTACTACTGTGTAACAAATTAATCTAAGTTTTCTGTGCAATTGTTCTTAAACTTAAATGCATTTGATTATCAATTCCATTCTACAAAACTTCAAATTAAAATGGATTGATATATATTTCTATCTTCTAGATGATTTTTTCTCAATTGATGATTTTGAGGCACTCAACTATCGAAAAAAGTTTTTTTAAAAAAACTTTACAAATACTTAACTGAGAACTATTAGCTTTTTCAATAGGAATGTTTAAACATTGATCGTAGAGTCCGAGACGTAGAACCGGATTGCTAAGGAATGTATCAACAGAGTACCTATGTATTCTTAGAAAACGTAGTAATTCTGGCATCACGAATTACTGAGGCTAATGACACGCTTCCGAAGGAAGCCCACACTGTAAGGGTAGTCGGAGTTGTCACCTCTCAACACATTAAGCTAGCCTGAGCTATTAACCGTCTATTTGACAGACATCTGATCATGGTTAATCTTAAATACGATTAGATATGACAGAGTAAGATGGTAGTCTGCTATTCTATAAAAGTTGTCTCAAAATATACAAATTTTTAGACCGTGATTTTCCCATAAAACTTTTCAAAGTTGAAATATGTTTTTGTTGATAGTTACATATTTTCTCAGAAAAAACTTCAAATTGTCAAACCTTTTCCTACTTTTCCTACTTTTAACGAAATAGAACATACAGTCATATCAAATCCAGATGATTACAGATATAAAACTCCCTAAGGTCTTTTGAGGAGATAAATTTGCTATTAACTAGAGAAATCCCCAATCAACGGGGCTTTTTCTGCACGATGATCACAAATCAAATAGGATTGCTATATGAACTACTGACGATTAATTGATGAAAATTGCTACTTGGAATGTCAACTCGATTCGTACTCGCCTCCATCACGTAGTCGATTGGTTAACACAGAAACCCGTGGATGTCCTCTGTTTGCAAGAAACCAAAGTTATAAACGCTGATTTCCCCCGCTCGCCCTTTGAACAATTGGGCTATCAACTGTATTTGTCGGGACAAAAAGCTTACAATGGGGTTGCCCTTCTTAGCCGTCAACCATTGGAGGATGTAAGTACTGGTTTCTCAACAGTTTTGGTAAACTTAGAGTCAGATTGGGATGACCAAAAGCGGGTGATTACAGGAGTTCTTGATGGGATCAGGATTATAAATCTTTATGTACCTAATGGTGCAGCAGTTGGGGGCGATAAATACGAGTACAAGCTAGGTTGGTTGACAGTGTTACAGGAGTATTTGCGATCGCATCTTTCGTCCTCACCAGCTATCTGTATGTGTGGTGATTTCAATATCGCTTTGGAAGCTAAAGATATTCACGATAGCGCTAATCTGACAAATCATATTATGGCATCTGAGCCGGAGCGACAAGCTCTACGAAACATTATGGCACTAGGATTTGCTGATGCCTTTCGTAAATTCACTCCTGAAGGCGGACACTACAGCTGGTGGGACTATCGCGCTGCATCATTTCAGCGCAATTTGGGTTGGCGGATAGACCATCACTATCTCACAAGCAACTTGTATGAGGGTACTAAAAGCTGCATCATTGATATAGAGCCTAGAAAATTACCTCAACCGAGCGACCATACACCAGTCATAGTCGAATTTTAAATTTTATATTGAGGAATGGGGCATGGATTGGGGTAATTGGGCATGGGGTGATCACAATATTCCGCATTCCCAATTAGCAATTAGCCGTTAGCATTAATCCAAAATCCTGATGTTTTTAGTGACAAGAGTAAAGCATTGCGTGTTTATTTCTGTGTTGGGAGCAGATCGAGGTTATGAAGATGCTCCCGTCTTCAAAGCCAAAAGAGCAGTAGAGCGATACCTGGAAGCTAGTGGTTTAAACTACACTATTTTACGCCCAGCTGGATTAGCATCGAATTTAGTAACATAAGCAGAACAATTTCGGAAAACAGGATTTTATGTGTTGATTGGAGACCGCAAAAATCGTACCTCTATTGTCAGTACAGATGATTTAGCCAGGATAGTCGTGGATTCTGTAACAGTTGAAGCTGAAGAGCGATCGCATTTTACCAGTCGGTGGACCAGAAATTTTATGGCGTGAGGACATTCCCAAAATTTTCAGTCGCATCTTTAACATTGAAGCAGTGGTAATTAATCCACCTCTACTTGCAGTAGATGGTTTCCGGGGTGTATTAAGTTTGTTTAATCCACAAGGGCAAAAAGCTTTGGGAACTTTCCGCACATTGCTGGCAAATGAATTTTTCTGTCCAAAAGAAGAGATTGCTAACTTAGAAGGAATTTTCTATCTTAAATTGGAGAAGCTGGAAAATTTTTTACGACGTTATCTAGCGGTTTAAAAACTCAGGAGTCAAAAGGCAAGGGAGTAATTTTCGACAACCAGGCACCAAGCACCAACCAAAAACTATCAACCAACAACTAACAACTCTCAATATATGAAATCTTACCTAGCTGCAAATCCTACTCAAGCACGTCAGACAAAACAGCGATTCGCCAAACCAGACGAAAAACTTTCGTATGAATTGGGTAAGGCAGTACAGGAGTTACCGCCACTATATACTAGATTGTTAGCGGGGACTATAAGTGCAGTGGTGCTTGGGACGATCGCCTGGGCACACTTTTCACTTATTGATGAAGTGGCAACAGCACAAGGGGAGTTAATTGCCTCTAGACAGGTGCGACCGGTGACATCGTTAGGTGGTGGGACAATTGTTGCTATCAACGTTAAAGAAGGCGATCACATTGCCAAAGATCAAGTCCTGATTCAACGCGATCCTGAATTGCAAAAAGTCGATGTTTCCCGCCTCAGTAAATCAGTCGAATTGATTAAGGAAGATTTGGGGCGTTTAAATGCAGAACATCAGGGAACAACAACAACTGGTACCCAGATGCAAGATGAACTGTTAAATTCTCGTCTTACGGACTACAAAGCACATCAAGCGGCTGCTGAGGCAGAAGCAAATCGCCAGAAAGCAGTACTTCAGCAGGCGAAAGTACGCTTTACTAAGATGCAAGAAAATTTGGTCAACGCTAGAAC
>CAZZVG010000142.1:0-9225 GCA_964657295.1 Iningainema sp.
GTCGAGTTCGGTGAAGCAGGCGAGGAAGGTGGTGGCGGTTACTATCCCATACCCAAGCCTATCCCCAGTGAAACCCTTACTGCCGTAAAATGGGGTGAGTCAGGTGAGGGTGGCGGTGGCGTTACTACTAATCACATCACAGCAAGATTCGGCGAAGCAGGTGAGGAAGGAGGTTATGTATTATAATTTTTCGGAATTATGAGTATTAGAATGGGCACTACCAACCAGCAAAAAAATGAGGATTTGAGAAAGTGGCGGTAGTGCCTTTCGTCATGAAATTTGAGGGCTGAAGCTCTCAATACAAACAATATCAAAGTTACTTTGATGGAGTATTAGCCTTTTCAAGCTTTCAAATATTATAATGAATATTCTAATTCTTGGTAGTTCTAGAGATGTTGAGGCAACACATGTGATGACTGCTTTGACACAAGCAGGTGCAGTGGTAAATTACTTAGACACTCTGTTGTTCCCAACTCAAATAAAGCTATCTTGGGAGCCGAATACTCAAGCAGGATGCTTGACACTGCCAGGAGGAAGTCAGCTGAATCTTCTAGATATCAAGAGCGTTTATTGGCGTAATTTCTGCAATCCTTACATTCCCTCATTAAAAGATCCGGCTCAGCAAAAAATTGCTTTCAGCGATTCCATGAGTGTATTACGTTCGCTGATACAAGCTTGTCCAGCTTTGTGGGTTAATTCTTGGCAAGCATATCAGTTTCATAAGGAAAAACCCTTACAGCTTAGTAAAGTTAAACACATAGGAGTGAAAATTCCCGCTACCTTGATCGGCAACGATCCAGATCGAGTGATTGAATTTTCTGAATCTCACCCCAAAATCATTTTTAAGCCAGTCTATGGAGGTACTCATACCCAATTGTTAACAGACTTCCATTTAGACCGCAAGCGATTGAATTTGGCACTCAAGCTTTCTCCAGTGACAATTCAGGAGTATATTCCTGGCACTAATATTCGTAGTTATGTGATTGCAGATTCGGTTTATTCTGCGGAAATTCGCACTCACTTCATAGACTTCCGAGAAGATTCCACTGCTGAATTGGTTCCGGTAGAGATCCCAGAATCAGTTCAACAGCAGTGTCTAGTGATCGCTAAAGCATTGATGCTAGAGTGGACGGCTATTGATTGGCGTTTAAGTCCAGAGGGTGAATACGTATTCCTAGAAGCTAATCCCAGTCCTATGTTTGTGAACTTTGAACATCAAACTGGTTTTCCCATCACTGAGAAATTAGTTAAGTTATTAATGTGAAAAAATGGGAATTGCTTATTGGGCAAAAGAATTGTCTTCGCCATGAATATTTAAGCTACTTATCAATTTTTGCATCCCTCTATGGATGTAGAAACGCTACATAAAATATTTATACATCTGAATTCAGCATTTACTGTTATATATTAAGTTATATTAAATACTAGTATAAGGTACTATATCTGCTTGATGAATTATTTTTATTAAGTATTTTTTACTAATTTTGAATTATATCTTGTTTGGTTGAACACTTATAATAAAGCTCCGAAATCCCACTCCTTTTAGGGGTGGGATGAGCTTAATTTATTGGCAAGATGTTTTTGATTTCCAATTTTATCTAAATCTTTGTTTTTTCCATGATTGCCATAAAGTCAATTACCTAAAAATAATTCAAAAGAAATACCAAAAATCAGCCGATTGAGCGATTTATTCCCAATCTTAAAATATGAGGACGCAGATTAGATTTTATTTTGATAGCATGGCAAACAGAATATGAGTTTATGACTATATTCGATTAGAAGGTGAAGAAGACAATGTTGAATGACTTGATTCAACACATTTTTTTATACCAAGGAAAGTATTGAAAACATGACATGTAAAAAATTTTAGATCGGAGTACAAGTTGAATCCACCTTTGGGTCTAATTATTGAAAATTAGACAACATTTAAACTTTTCTTAACTTTAAAAAAATCAAAAAAGGATAAAAATGTTCAAAAGAAGGACGAAAAGTCAACAATCTGTATCTACCATGTCACCACAACATATTGATTCGCAAAAGTCGCTAGTGAGTGTGATTATCCCCACGTACAATCGTCCACATTATCTTAAACAGGCGATCGCCAGTGCTATTGCTCAGACGTATAAAAATATCGAGATTATTGTTTCTGACGATTGTAGTCCTGAAAATCCACAGGAAATCATTGAATCTTTTCAAGATCCGCGAATTCGATTACGCCGCAATACAAAGAATTTCGGAATAGCCATAAATGTGATCGAAGCATTCAAGCAGGCAAGAGGTGAATATGTAGCAAGTCTGAACGATGATGATATTTGGAATGAAGACCTTTTAGAAAAGCTCGTTACGCCGCTTGATGCAAATCCTGATCTAGTGTTGGCTTTTAGCGATCATTATATCATCGATCCAGATGGCAATATTGATAATGCAGCTACTGAAGAAAATACCAAGCGATGGAAACGAGATCAGCTCAAACAAGGAGTTTACCAACCTTTTTATGAAATTGGGATAGTGTCTCAGGCGGTGCCCAGTGCTGTAGCGACAGTGATTCGTAGGGATGCTATTGAGTGGAAAGATTTTCAAATACCAATGGGACCTTTCTGGGATCTGTATCTAACATATCTTGCTTGTCGTAATGGTGGTGGGGCATATTACTTTCCAGAAAGATTAAGTAAATACCGCGAGCATTCACAATCCGAAACTACGATGAGCGGTAAACTCAATGCTGTTGCCAAGATTAGGAAAAGTAAAGCCAGCATTTTTTGTTACCGAGAGTTTATGGAAGACGAGCGGCTACAGCAGTTCAAAAGCTATTTCCGGGAGCAATGGTTGCACGCACATACGACTTTGGCTATTGGATTGTTGCGCTCAGAAAATGTGTCAGAAGCACGTCCTTATCTTTTTCATGCCCTCAAACAACAGAAGTTTAATATCCGAACCATCGCCGCACTAATTCTCTCGTTCATACCCAAGCCATTAGCACGGAAATTACTGGCAATTTAAATATATTTGCGATATTTAGCACGTCGCAAATATCGATATATGAACCATGCGAGAAATCCAAAAATCAGATTTTGGGTCAAATTGCTGAGTATAAACAGCAGAATATCTGGATAAAAAAGCTGGACTGGATTTAGCGGTTCAAGCTTTTTTGCCAGTAAAAACAGTCCGAAAAGAGCATTTCCACCCAACATGAGGGCAAACAGAACCAAACCTTGCTGCCAGTAGCGTCGATCAAGTGTGTTCGCAGTAATTAGGGCGATGGGGATTTTTCCTTGCACTCTCCGCAGTAATTGTTCTAGTCTCCAAAACATCCACAAAAAAAATGGAAACAATCCGTAGCTAAGAAGACGTACAGGTAACGTAAAACTACCAGCACTAGATAAAGTATTCACTAAAGCGTGACAGATGATTGAATTTAGCCAACTGCTGGCAAGTAATTTTTTCTGGCGATAATCAGAGCGAATATTTGATCCAACAAATATTCCTAAAGCATATCCCCAAGGGGCAGAGAGGAGAACATGAACTGGTGTTCCAATCAATCTCTCTAAAATTGATGCTGTGTTATCAGAAAGGTAAATCCAACTTTCTTCAGCATCAAATCCTAAAGCCGTCGCTATACTGAACAGAAAAACAGTACTGGGGCGTAATCGATACCGATGCTGAAAATAGTAGGTAGGAACAATAACCGCTATCAACTTGCAGCTTTCTTCAATTGGACTGATTTCTAGAAGCTGCCGTAAAGCAACACCTAAGAAGACTCGCTGTATTTTTTGCCAGTCCACAACTAAGTTAACTGCTGTTTCAAAAACCCACTCTAGGCTGAGGGCAAGTAAACCGGATATTGCCCCGAACATAAAGAATAACAGCAACCGCAGGAGAGATGGGGCAGTTGGTATTCGATAATAATAATAGACTAGAAGCAGTAATGGTGGTATGACCGCCCATAGCGGCATGCTACTCCTTTATATTGCCGTTTAGGGAGAGGGGGAGAGTATATCTCTATTTTTGAGCAATTATTGTGCGGTGACGGTGACTGTTAGGAGTGATTGTGGCGTGACGAAAACTCAGATCAACAAGCACTTGTTCAATGTCTAAAGAAAAATATTCATCTAAATATGGTTCAGTACTTTTGAGTAGTGTTAAAATATAAGGCGGCATTTTCTTGTAAACTTCAGATTTGGGATTCATATCCATAATTGCTAAAAAGCCACCAGGGCGTAATAAACGTCGCGCCTCAGCAAAAATGTTCTGAGTTGCCAACTGAGGTAATTCATGACACATTAGAAAGATGGAAATTAAATCAAATGAGGCATCTGGTAGCCCAGTCGATTCCGCAGCAGTATGAATCCAGTTGACTTGATAATTTTGCTGCTGCATTCGATATCGAGCAACAGCTAAGAAGTAGTGAGATAAATCTACACCCGTCATTTTGGCATGGGGATAAACATTTTGCAGTGCAAAAGTACTCATACCTACACTGCATCCTAAGTCCAAGACATCTTGTGGTTCATGAGAAATTTGCTTTTTTAGAATATCGTGGTAACTTTGGCGCAGTTTCGGATCGCCTTGCGCGCCACTACCAGGCCAAATGTTAGCATGGACGGCATAAGCAGCTGACTCTACCTCAAAAGCAGCTTGCCAGCTGAGATTTCCTGTCTCGTAGGCGTGGAATGACCGCAAGTAGTAATCTGGGTAAGTTAAGTGGGGGTTTTGCACTCTTGCTAAATCTGTTTCCCAATCACGAGCTTGTAGTGTCTGGACTTCTTTAGTCCAGTACACTCCTATTTTCTCAGCACGTTTCACCATCATTTTCCTAGCTTGGTACTTTGCTAGGTTGGCTATAGGTTTGACAGCTAGTACCCCATTTACCAAGCGTGACACTAATCCAGGAGTATTATTAAGTACTTCGTTCATATGAGGCCGTTAGGAGACAGGAATGAGAATCCAAAATAATGATATCTCTTGCTTGCCCAAAATTCACAATTCTTAATTTCCAGTTTTCGGTTTTAGTGCTAATAGCATTTCGACTTGGCTGGTAGAATTATTAGGGCTGGTAGCAGTCACTCCCAAACCCCGAATAGAACTCAGAATAGTCATAGATTCAGGAGTCATAGGCTGCTGTTGTAAGGTGGCGAAACGATTTAATAAAGGTACAGCTTTGTCAATATCTAAGTAGAGGTAACCGCCATTTGGCTTTGGCAAAGAGTTGGTGACAGCTTTAAAGTTTTCGCTACTATCTAACATACTATTTTTAGGAGATGCGATCGCCTCAGCGATTGGACCACCCAGAGCGACAAATACAGTATCTTGATTTAACCAACCGTGTGATAATAAAGCTCCTTGTTGGGGAATTTGCCATTCGGTAACATCTTTACCACCGATATTTGTTTGAGCGATGTTTACTTGTTGTATTTTGACGAGGTTATCGAGTTTTGCGAAGCTGGCTTCAGTAGTCTTGCGATCGCTTGTATGAAATATGAAAGCTCCCCCAACACCAATCGATGCTAATACACCTTGATTGGATGGAATCGCCGCGAACCCAAATTCTCCATCCATCCACCCAAAAACATCTTTATCCAAATCAATATTGGCTATCCCGAATGAGGCACGAGTTTGCTGAAGAGCTTGACTGAGTTCTCTGGAATCTTTTGACTGTTCCACCAAAGCTGCCCACCATCTAGAGATACCCTGTCCACTGACAAGAGCAATGGTATCACCTGGCAACTGAGAAACCACTTGATTTGGAGTATTTTGATACTGGTATTTTACAAGTTGTGGATCTAGGTTGGCGATCGCCTTCATGCGCAATCCGGCATTATCAATTCCCACACCCACCTCCAGAGATTTCACCTGTTTTAACTGCGCTAAAGTTTGTGGAGGTAACTGCGACGCCTGCGGACTTGCGGCGATTAATTGCTGTACCATCACTGCATAGTTAGGCACATACATTTGTGCTACAGTGTTTTCGACATTCACGCCTTGAGAGAGAAAGTTGTTTGCACCTTCCTGACTTGCAAAAGAAGGCTCTCCTTTAAAAGTATTAATAACTTTTTCTACCGTTTGTTGTTGAGTAGCAAATACAACTTGATCATTCAAAACTGCACTGTATGTCAACTTACCATTGTTGGTCATTTCGATAATCTTTTCTCCTTTATAATCAGTTTCCTTTGCCGTGACGTCTTTTTCTCCCTTTAATTTGTTAGCAAAATTCAGAGCGCTGAGTTTATCTTTGATCCCGACTATTTTTAAAATATTGAGTTCAAGTGGCGCTGGCTGAGTATTTTGTGTTGTTTGGGCTGACTCTGGTGGAAGTATCGCAATCATCACACCCCCAACCCAAGGTTTCAAGTCTTTTTCGTAAGAAATATTGCGATCGCCGATGACTTGCTGAGTATAATCTTCCAAATCTTTTGCTAAAATACTCTGTGCTGCTGGAGTCCCAAACTGTTGTAACTTAGACCAAGCTTTCGAGTCAGTAGAAATGTATGTTGCCATGATTGCTTGAGCTGGTACTAATTTGGCGCTCTTCGTCACACCTGATATTTCTCCAGATGGGCCGTTCAAATACATGTAGGCAGCTACACTTCCTGCTACCACTACTACTGCAGCACCAACAGCAGGGATTAAAAATTTCGTTTTTCTTTCGGGCATTGTTATCATCCTCATTTATGCTCAAATTGCCAGCGATCGCCAGTATAAGCTTCATTACATTCTGACTAATTATCGGTATTTACTGATAAAATTAGTAATCATACACACCCTCTGATTTTAATGACTCCCAGAAATACTACAAAATCATGAAGACCAAATCCGATAGAGATATGTTCTTCATAGAAAAAAATTAATTTGAAGAACAACAGCAAGTTATTCTAAATCTATATGACAGATCAGGAGTATTTTTACCCAATGAGAACAGATTATAAGCATTAAGCATCATAGTTGTCAGCTAGCATGATTTTTAGGAACTCGATTTATGTCACCTATGTCTACAAAATTCTTTTCATCGCTGACTAGCTAAATGTTATTAACAATACACTTTTTAACGGCAAGACAATAGAGTTACTTTCATCAAGCACGTGCATCAGGGGTTAATTTAGGAAAGACAGGCGTCGTCGCTGTCTTCCTTAGCTATATCAAGTTCGAGTTGTCAGGATTACAAGGTCAGTAAGCATCAATGTTGCAGTATTCTTTTGATACAGAAAATAATCGGCACAAATCCTTTGAGTTACCAGGAGCACAACGACACTACAATCCCGATCGCCCTGGACAAGTAGACCATATTTTTCTGGATTTGTGCCTGGATATCCCCAATCAAAGTTACCACGGTAGTTGTAACATCACTCTGACACCGATTTGCAATGGTGTTGAGCGTCTAACTTTGGATGCTGTCAACCTAAACATTCAATCGGTCATTGTGGATGGAACAACGCAAAAGTTTGACTACGATGGGCAAAAGTTGTCGATTGAATTAAATCCAGCGACACAGATTGACAAGCAAATTGTCATAGAAATCGCTTACTTAGTTGAAAAACCTCAACGTGGGATTTACTTTATACAACCAAATACAAACTATCCCCACAAGCCTACTCAAGTTTGGACTCAGGGAGAAGATGAAGACTCTCGCTTCTGGTTTCCCTGTTTCGACTATCCAGGACAACTTTCAACCTCAGAAATTCGCGTCCGAGTCCCCAAACCTCTAATTGCTATTTCCAACGGCGAGTTAATCGCTACACAAGATGATGGCGACGAGAAAATCTATCATTGGTTGCAGCAGCAAGTCCATCCTACCTACTTAATGGCAATAGCCGTAGGCGACTTTGCGAAAATTCAGGATCAATGGCAGGATAAGCCCGTAACCTACTATGTAGAAAAGGGACGGGAGGAAGATGCTAGACGCAGCATGGGAAAAACTCCGCGAATGATGGAGTTTTTAAGCGAAAAATACGGTTATCCTTACGCTTTTCCCAAATATGCCCAAGTCTGCGTTGATGACTTTATCTTTGGGGGGATGGAAAATACCTCGATAACACTATTAACTGATCGATGTTTGCTCGATGAAAGAGCAGCATTAGATAATCGTAACACTGAGAGTTTAGTCGTTCATGAATTGGCACATCAGTGGTTTGGCGATTTGGTCGTCATCAAGCACTGGTCTCATGCTTGGATTAAGGAAGGGATGGCTTCCTACTCAGAGGTGATGTGGACTGAACACGAATATGGCATTGAAGAAGCAGCATATTATCGTTTACTACAAGCTCAAAGTTATTTAGTTGAAGATATTGATCGCTATCGCCGCCCAATGGTGACACACGTCTACCGGGAAGCGATCGAACTTTATGACCGTCATATATATGAAAAAGGGTCTTGTGTTTATCACATGATTCGGACGGAATTGGGAGAGGAATTGTTTTGGAAAGCAATTCAACTATTTGTCCAAAGTCATACTTTTCAAACTGTAGAAACAATAGATTTACTTAGGGCGATCGAACAGGCAACTGGGCGTAATCTCTTGTTCCTCTTTGACCAATATGTTTATCGCGGAGGTCATCCTGATTTTAAAGTGGCTTACTCTTGGGATGGGGATTCACATTTGGCGAAAGTGACAGTGACTCAAAATGGCGTAACACCAGGAAGTCAATCCAGCAGTGATTTGTTTGACTTGAAGATCCCTATTGGTTTTGGGTATGTCGAGCAATCAGCAGTTAGTGATTCTCAATCCAAAATCTTCACAGTACGGGTTCATGAGTACGAACAAAGTTTCTATTTCCCATTGTCAGAAAAGCCAAACTTTATCAGTTTTGATGTCGGGAACAATTACCTAAAAAGTGTATCTTTAGAATACCCGGTACCGGAATTAAAAGCACAGCTAGAATTTGACCCTGATCCCATTTCTCGAATCTATGCAGCCACAGCTTTAGCAAAAAAAGGTGGTTTGGAGGCAGTGAAGGCACTGTCAGCAGCACTAAAAAACGATCCCTTCTGGGGTGTGCGTGCTGAAGTGGCTAAACAATTGGTAGAAATTAAGTTAGAACAAGCTTTTGATGGGTTAGTGGCTGGATTGCAAGATGAAGATGCTTCAGTCAGACGATCTGTCGTGGAGGCACTGGCGAAAATTAAAACCAATGGAAGTTACAAAGCTGTAGCAGAACTCGTCCAAAAAGGAGATCCCAGTTATTACGTGGAAGCAGCAGCAGCTCGTACTATCGGTGCCATTGCGGCGATAGG
>CAZZVG010000143.1:0-9217 GCA_964657295.1 Iningainema sp.
TTCGAACCTGGCCAGTCCCGTTATGTACCGTCGCCTTACAAAGCGCGGTAGGAGCATATTGCAGTACGCCTTGACTAAAATATGCTAAAACAATAAATTTAGTCGGAAATGCCTTGTGTCTGCTTGAATAACGAATAAAATCCTGCATGGTTAGTAAACACCTGTTGCTTTTGGGGACAGGTGAGAGAGATACTATTGGCGAGTCAAAAACCTAACTTCCTGACTAATATGCTTTAGATAAAACTTTATCCAACCCAGCCTTCGATCCCCCCGAAGGAGCCTACATGTTCCCCGGACCAAAGCTCCTTGCAATTTCTGTCCGCCACCCTTATAAAGGGGGTGTTAAAATATAATACCCGTTTTTAAGGCTACGGTATTACCATAAATTTCTTCGGTGGTAAGGATTGGAAAAAAGAACGCCTCAGATCCTTCTTTTGAGGATCTGACAGGAAATTAGCTACTCCCCTGACTGGGTGTAAAATTTCTCTGTTCTTTTTGACTTAACAAAAGCGTCCTTCTCTGCGAGACGCCTAACGGCGAAGGCAACAGACAGATTCTTCCGGAGGATGCGATTTTCCTCGTCTTGGTGAACCAGCGAGCATGAGGCGTTTTCCCCCGCCCAGACGAGTGGTGTTAGCGATCTTCGACGTTAGCGAAGCGTCTCGCTCCAACTGGTACTTTGAAGATCGCAGTCGCCTATACATTCATTTAGGTATTCATCTGTAGCGGTTCTGTGAGTAATCATGTCTGGTGAAAACCTGAACCTCTGAAAAATAACTCAAATTTGTATTTAGGTATATTTTTCAGATCTCTAGCAGCATACATAATTATTCTTTTAAAAGCAAAAATAAAGTCCAAGCAGACGAAGTGATAGAACCTTGAATAAACTACTTTTTAAAGGAATTTTTTCTCGGTTTACCATCCTAGCCCTACCGCTCATGCTATGGTGGGGTTACAACGAGATCAAAAGCCAGCTTGAACCACCTCAAGCGATTTTAGTCTTAGGTGGTTCAACAACAAAATTGGAGCGAGAGAAGTTTACAGCAGAATTTGCCCGTAAGCATCCCGATATCCCAATCTGGATTTCTGGAGGTAGCCCACCACAGCCAACTCAAAAGGTGTTTGCTAAAGCAGGAGTTAGTCCTAAGCGTTTACACTTAGATTATGAAGCAAGCAATACAGTGGAGAACTTCACCACCATCGTAGATGAGTTGAAATCTAGTGGAATTAAAAATCTATATTTAATCACCTCCGATTACCATATGCGTCGTGCCCGCGTCATCGGTGAGATTGTTTTAGGTAGTCGAGGGATTAATTTTAAACCAGTAGCAGTTCCCTCTCACAAAGCTTCTGAACCAATTCAAAAATCCATCCGCGATGGAGCCAGAGCTTTAGTTTGGGTAGTAACGGGTTATACGGGTGAGAACGATGGTAAAGATCAACGGTGAATTAAAATTAGCTTCTAAATTACCAAGAAAGATACCTATGCTGAGGACAGAAAGCATAATGAAAAAGTATTAATAATAACTATAAGGATTACCCAAAATGACCAGTATAGCCACTCAAGTCTCAATTACCGCTATCATACCCATACTTACTGCTATAGGTGAGCGCTCTTGGCAGCAGTTCAAAGACTTAGAAGCCGATTTTTGTAGCCAATATGAGGTATACGTGTGGCAAGAAGTTTTTAACTTCCGTATTCTGCCAGCACTGGATAAAGATTCTCATCGTTGGTTGTTGGTTCAGTGGTGTTCTGAGGGAATCAATTGGGTTAAAGACGTGGCTTAGAACGGGCGTTCAAGATCCGATAACCTTTTGTGCTTGAAGCTTCACCCAAGCCGCTTGGTGAATTAAAGTATGGTAACACCAATGTTAAGAGCAACTCTTTTCAGTCCTTCATCGAGTGTTGCCAGAGGTAGCCCTTCACGAAGTGCAAGTTCCAGATATGCCGCATCGTAAGAGGTAAGCTTATGAGTTCGTGCCAGGGTAAGCACATCAGTAAATGCCTTTTCTTCGGTTTTTACATCAACAATAATAGGAAGACTTCTCAAAAGTTGAAGGAATTTAGTAATCTTTGCCTGATTAGTTCGTCCTCTTCTTTCACTTATGGCAAGGACATTTGCCACCTCAAGAAACCAAATGGAAGGGACTTTTGCCGTTGCTTGAGCAAGACTCTCAAGTAGTGAGTCAGTAAATTCTGTCGCTTCGTCTTCAAAGCACCATGCCATAGCAATTGAGCAGTCAAGAACAAAGTTCATCGTTTGCCCTCGTTAATCATTTCTCGTACTGAAAGTCCTTCCAAAGTATGCCCAATTCGAAACTTTTTTAACTCTTCAATCACTGCCTTAACGTCACCCTGTCGATCCTGCCCCATGGGAACAAGTCGCGCAATGGGGACTCCGTGCCTTGTAATGACAAACTCTTCTCCCTTGGAAACCCTTTCAAGGAGCGCAGGAAGGTGTGTCTTTGCTTCGTATGAGCCAATTGATTCCATAAATCATCATAAACTAGTCTAAAACTAGTCTAAGCTTATCAAGCTTAGCTGTCCAGTGCCGCTTGATAAATACCAATCACGAACTACTGTTAAACTTGATGCAGCCAGATTGTACCCCACATTCCTATGTCTCGTTGGTTTAACACCGCAGGTCCTTGTAAAGGCGATATTCATTATATGCTGCCGCCCACAGTTCGGTTGCCTAACTTGGAGCGGCTAATTGTCCAAGAAAACTATTTCGTCATTCATGCACCGCGCCAAACAGGCAAAACCACTGCAATGCAGGCACTGGCAAAACAACTTACAGAAAGCGGACGCTATACGGCAGTCATGGTATCTGCGGAAGTGGGAAGCCCCTTTAGCGATCGCCCAGAGACGGCAGAACTGGCTATGCTTGATGATCGCGTGCGATGTTATCTTTACCCCCAGATTTACAGCCACCCGATAACTGGGATGAAGCGCAGCCAGGGCGACGAATTCAAGCTGCGCTACAGGCTTGGGCACAAGCTCAAAAGCGATCGGTAGTGCTGTTTATTGATGAAATTGACTCGTTACAGAATCAAGCACTGCTTTCAGTTTTGCGACAGTTGGGTGATGGCTATTCCGTTCGTCCTCAAAACTTTCCCATCAGCGTCGGATTAATTGGCTTGCGGGATGTGCGCGATTACAAGGTTGCTTCAGGGAGTAGCGACAGATTGAATACAGCAAGTCCCTTTAATATCAAAGTCCGCTCCTAACCTTAAGAAATTTTAATGCAGCAGAAGTAGGGCAATTATATCAACAGCATACCGAAGATACGGGACAAGTTTTTACACAAGATGCTATTCAGACAGCGTTTGATTTGACTCAAGGACAACCTTGGTTGGTAAATGCCCTTGCTAAAGAAATTGTCGAAGAGATGGTGATAGATACAATGGTAGCCATCACACCCGAACATATTCACAAGGCAAAAGAAATCCTGATCGAAAGACAAGATACCCATCTCGATTCCCTTGCCGAACGACTGCGAGAACCAAGAGTCAAAGCAATTATTGAACCAATCTTAGCCGGGTTGGAGCTTGGAGATATACCTAATGATGATATCCAGTTTGTCATCGACCTGGGTTTATGTAAAATGGATCCCTTCGGAGGACTGGCGATCGCGAATCCAATTTACCGCGAAGTGTTACCCACAGTATTAACTGTAACACCGATGGCTTCTTTACCTCAAATTGCACCTACTTGGTTAACTACTGACGGCGCGTTAGATCCAGATGCTTTATTGCAGGCGTTTTTGATATTCTGGCGGCAGCATGGGGAACCATTACTTGGTAGTGCCGCTTATCATGAGATTGCACCGCACTTAGTACTCATGGCATTTTTACATCGCGTGGTTAACGGAGGTGGAAGCTTAGAACGGGAATATGCCATTGGACGCGATCGGATGGATTTGTGTTTGAGATATGGGAATATAACTTTAGGGATTGAGTTAAAAGCTTGGCGAGATAAAAGAGGCGATCCAATGGAATCAGGTATTGAACAGATAGATTCTTATTTGGCGCGATTGGGAGTAAATTTTGGTTGGTTAGTTATTTTCGATTTACGCTCTAAAGCTTTACCTATAGAAGAGCGCTTGAATACTCAAGTTACGACTACAAATAATGGACGTTCTGTGACTATTGTCCATTTGCAAGCGCATAAACAAGATCAAGTGACCAAGCAGTTGGATGCTGTATATGCCTCAGAAGACAGCAGTCTTGATCCGTTATTTGTGCAACTACAAGCCCATACGTTATCCGAGGAAACATGGTGATGCAGCGAGGTGAAATTTGGTGGGCAGATCTGCCAACACCTGTTGCTTCTGAGCCTGGATATCGTAGACCAGTTCTGATTATTCAATCGGATGAGTTTAATCGTAGTCGAATCCGGACGGTGATTGCTGCTGTACTGACTACTAATCTTCGGTTGGCTTCAGCTCCAGGTAATATTTTGATGGTAGCGAATGAAACTGGTTTACCCTAATATTCTGTTGTGAACGTTTCCCAAATCATCACAGTGGACAAGTCGTTTTTGACAGAAAAGGTAAGCCAAGTGGATCAACGTGTGATGTTGCTCGTTGAAGATAGACTTCGTTTAGTTCTTGCGCTATAAGCTTTGATTTATGTCAAACTGAAACGCGACATCAAAAATACGGAAAGACGGATTGTTGCCCTTAATGATTATTTGCACCAATTTAGCTATACAACTAACTAAATATCCCTAGAATACGTTACGGAATGAAAATTCTCCTTGAACCTCTGTAGTTGTCAATGTCAAGCACAACCTCAATCAGGCGATTAACGCAATGGTCGTGATAATCTGGTTCATCAAGTCGAGCAACATTACTAATCGTAATTACGGGAAGCGAAGTTGAAGTATTTTCTTCACGCAATACTTGTTCTAAGAAATCTTCTCCTTTCCTGCTGCGATTTGCTGTTAGCAGAATCATCAAATTTTCCTGAGCAAATCGCCAAACAATTCTATCATTACTATCAGTTGGTAAAGCAATCTCATTAAAGGTCATAAAGCGAATTTCCAATAAATCAAGCCAACCTTGCTTGATGATGATATTCAATAGAATCAGTGCTTGTCCCTCAATATTGTGGTCGATCAGAAAAATCATGATTTGGAGTCAAGCAAGCGCCTTTTGTGCTTGAAGCTTTGCCCAAGCTTCTTCGTAACCTGGTTTTGGGGGAGTTGCTGCAATTTGGACAAACCTTTCACGATTCTGTTCTTCCCAATACTGCCGAATTTCCTCTGCCTCTTTCAAAACAATTTGATACTCCGTTTCTACTTCAGCACGGTTTACCTCAATGTAGGACATCGCGGCGTCGAACTGTTTATCTGTAATCTGAGGGAAATGATGCCGGAAAGACTTGGGTGAATACCCAGCACAAATATAGTCCATGAATTGGTACAGCGTAATGCGAGTATCAGCGATCGTTAATCCACGTTCTGTACGAATAATATCCGTTTGTACATTTGATATTGAAGTCATACTGGTAGTCTACTAACAGTTTAGTTTTATTCTACACCGTGACGTGTTGCCAATGTTATCATAGAATGTGTAGATTTTAAAGTTTTTACAATGACTAAGACACCTTTTAAAATCAACACACTCAAAGAGTATTTAAATTTTGACTCCGGCACGGACAAACGTTATGAACTTGAAGATGGAGTGTTAGTAGAAATGCTTCCGGGTACTGGCAAGCATGAGCAGATTATTACACTCCTACTTGTACGTTTCTTCTTAGAAAAAGAAAGGTTGGGATTACCTTTGGAACCACGCCCAAATGGTACAGAGGTGCTAACTAAAAAACAGCCCAGAAGACCTGACGTGTGTGTCATGACTGTGGAGCAGGCAACTCTTATTGAAAAAACCTCTGCCATTCTCCGGACACCACCACTATTAATTGTTGAGGTTGTTAGTCCCGAATCTATTGACCGGGATTATGAGGAAAAGTTTTCTGAATATGCTGACTTTGGAGTTGATGAATATTGGATTGTCGATCCACTTTTAAATAAAGTAACTATCTGTCTGCTGTCCCAAGGTGTTTATCAGCAAACCGTGGATACCAAAAATCAACGGATTGTGTCAAGGTTGTTCCCTGAATTAGAACTAACCGCAAACCAAGCTTTGTCTATTTAAATACTTTCTACCCCCACACCTTCCCCTATGTCAAAATCATAATCTTTGGTATTAGGTTTCTATTTTCAGTCTAGCATCATCACGTTAGAAGAAAAACGATAAACTTATGAAAGTAAGTCATAGAACCTATTCAGGGTGAGGGTATTGCTGCCTCCAAATTGCTGGTGGAGGATCGCCGTTGATATTCTACTACCTTACTGCTGGTCTAACCAAGTTACTAAATCAGCTACCTCTGAAAAATCTAGTAATGCTTCTGCTAAATCATCTAACTTTTCAAAAGATAGTACTCGAATTCTATCAATCAATGATGAATCGATTTCACCAAAACGCCGATTAAGCTGGCGTATAATTGTACGTTCTTCACCTTGCTTGTTGCCCTTCTGCAATATATCCTGATAAATTACTGACTCTTGCATAACATCCTCCCGTAAAAATTGCTGAATTAAACCTTTCTCAAACTTCAAACCTGCTAAAATCTCTGTATAAGCTGCGATATCCTGCCTAGTATTCCTATCTGAAATTCTAGCAACACTTTGGGCAACTTGTGCTAATAACCTTTGGGGTGAGGTTGTTTGTGTTAATGGTGCTAACGGTAATAATGCACGATTACCGAGAAATAGTGTTGAATCTTGCTCCCACATTCGTATAACTTGATAGCGATGAGTAGTTGTCTCATTAACATATTCTTCGGTAAAAGCTATTTCGTCGTCTGTTTCTTGTAGGAAAATAACTACCTGCGTTACGGGAACGTCGTATTGACGTATCAACCTGACAGAATAATCCAACATCCGAAAAGGAATTGATGGAGTAGACTTTGTTAGGGTTTGAAATTCAATGTGCAAAATTCTATTTTCTGTTTGCAAGAATGTAACTGAGTCAGCGCGAATTGGTTCGATACTCAACTCGGTTTTTAACACCTTGATTCTTCGCGGTTCGACGGTTAGCAACCAACGCGCAAACTCGATTGGATATTTTTCAGCTAATAGTTTACAAACGTTGTCGTAACTCACATTTTATACCAGTTTATCCTAATTTATCTTTGGTATAACGAGGATGACCATGTATCGCTACTGCATAACTACCGACAATCAGATAGCGAACATGATTATCGTTGAGAAATTGTATAAACTCTTTGAAGTCTTGATCCAGCACTATTATCTTTCCACTTATGATATTCTTGACGAATTTGTTCTAAGGCTTCTAGTCGGGACTGATAAGATTGAGTTTGCCAATAAGCAAAATCGCTTTTTTGCTGTTTAAGTTTAACTTTATGACAAATTATTTCCATTTCTTTAAACTTATATATAGGTTTCTCTTTTCAGTCTAGCATCATCAGAGCTAACTGCCTGATTGCATTATTTTCGCACATTCCGCACCCAGAACTGTCACACTCCAAGGAAACCGATAGATTTAAAACGGTTCTCGTTTGAGTCAAATACGCTCATGCCCTCACACACATGCTTGGCTTTACGAAACGCATCGTGATGAAATCCAGGCGGCTTTTTCATAAACAGAACAATCTGTATTAACCGAGATTTGCTCATCCGACACCTGATTGCACTTCAATTGTTACCCCTACATCTAGCAATTTTAGTTCCACCACCACAATAATCTCACCAGACGATAGAATTGATTCAAGTATTTCCAAAATGACTTCTACACTAAAATTGGAATACTACATTATCATAGTTTTATGGAAAAATCAGTTAAAGAATCCTTACACAAGACTATTGAAACATTAAGTGAAGAAGATTGCCGACAACTCTTAGAGTTCATTCAATATTTACAGCAGACTATCCCATCAAGCCTCAAGACTTTGCTCAAAGATCCGACTTTTAATATTCCTTCCAAAGGATTTGGAACTTTTGAAGTCATCGAACCTATTCAGGGTGAGGGTATTGCTGCCTCCAAATTGCTGCTGGAGGATCGCCGTTGATATTCTACTACCTTGATGCTAGCGCTTGGGTGAAACGCTACTATCAGGAATTACGGATATATAGCAATCCGCGCATCATTTGTGAAATTCTCTCTCTCTCTCTCTCTCTTTCTTGCCTTGGCGTTCTTGGCGTCTTGGTGAACCAGCGCTGCAGGGGGGTTTCCCGCCGTAGACGACTGGTGAACCCGAAGGGCGGTTCATTCCAAAAATAATTTTCACGACTCATTTAGGAGCGCTATAATCTGGTTATATAAATTTTTTGATCAAAACCCAAAATGACGCTTGTAAAACTTTGGTATTTGTGTAATCCAACTTATTTAAACCTTAAAATTAGAAGAAAAACGATAAACTTATGAAAGTAGCACCTCAGGTAACAGCTTTACAAGCACAAGCAGCAGCTAATCTTTTTCTAAGTGATTGCTTAGGCGATCGCTTCACGGCAGATCAAGCAAAGATAAGCATAACAGATGATATTTGGGAAGTGCCTGTAATCCTAACTTATCCCTTGATTGGATCTGTAGGGCAGGTGGGAAAGATTTTGGTAAGCACAACAAAGGAAGTCGTTGTATTTCACACCCCTATTGAAGAAATAAAACAATCAGGGCAAAGGCTTTACGAAACGCATCGTGATGAAATCCAGGCTGCTTTTTCATAAACAGGAAACTCCTTTCTCTTGCGTGCCTGCCTGTTTACGTATTGTGCTTTCTGGCTTTGGTTATAATATTACAGAAGCTGAACTTCGTGACCTTTGTGATTGCACTGTTTTTGGAACTGAGGCTCTTGCAGCTGTTGATGCTGTACGCAAGTTGGGATTTTCAAATACTATTAAATGCACGCTATTAGTGAATGAACTTGCGACTCAGATAGACACTGGTCTTTATCCAATTCTTTTCGTTAGTTTATTGCCAATTGATGGAGTTAAAAGTGGACATGCTATGGTGGCGATCGCATTGCTTCAAGACAATATATTAGTTTACGATCCGCTTCAAGGAGAGCGCAGTTTACCACGTTCAACATTCGATAGTGCCTGGGCAATGATGCATAATCTTGCAATTCTAGTGCAAGTGTGAGGACTATTTCTCAGGATAGCTTTTCACTTACCTTTTCTGACACACCTCAA
>CAZZVG010000144.1:0-9203 GCA_964657295.1 Iningainema sp.
GAGTCACGGCAATCGATCAAGATGAGCAAGCTCTTTTAGCTTCCCAGAAGCAACTGGGTGAGTATGGACGAGTCGAATTTATCCTCACAAATTTTGCTGTCTACAAGTTTCCCCCAGAGACGTTTGATGGTATAATCGCCGACTTAGGGGTTAGTTCTTACCATCTTGATACCCCTGAACGGGGTTTTAGTTTTCGTCACAAAGCCAATTTGGATATGCGGATGGATCGGCGACAGTCACTGACAGCAGCAGATGTGATTAATCATTGGGACGAAGTGGAATTAGCGAATATTTTTTTCCAATATGGTGAGGAACGACTATCGCGGCGAATTGCCAGACGCATTGTCGAACGACGTCCAATTCATACAACTGTAGAGTTAGCAGAAGCGATCGCTTCCAGTGTTCCCCGCAAATACCGTTACGGGAGAATTCACCCTGCCACCCGTGTTTTTCAAGCCTTGCGAATTGCAGTCAATGATGAGTTAAAATCTCTGGAAACTTTCCTTGCTAAAGCACCGCACTCCCTTGTACCAGGTGGCAGAATTGTAGTTATCAGTTTTCATAGTCTTGAAGACCGCTTAGTAAAGAATGCTTTTCGAGATTCGACTTTGTTGCAAGTCTTAACGAAGAAGCCGACAATAGCACAAGAAGACGAAAATGTCAACAATCCTCGCTCTCGTTCGGCAAAGTTGCGGATAGCGCAGAGGAAGGAGTAACCGTATTGCCATATATAATAGACATCTCCAGAAATGATGGAGTAGGGGCGAACGGTGAGGAACGAGTGTCAGGGCTGTTCGCCCCTACCAAGGATTTGAACGAACGCATAATTCATTTTCGGAGATATCTAATGAGTACTATTGATAAAGTGATACTATAGAAAAAGAATAAATATATGACTACATCTGTAAAGACAACTAAAGTTTACGACGAAATTGTTGACTTTATTGCTTCTGGAACTACACCTGAAAGTGTCATCAATTTTAAACTATCGGATATAGCACAAGAACGTTTAGATGACTTAGTATACCAACATACAATGGGCGATTTGACACCCTTAGAAAAAAAGGAATTAGACACTTTTCTGACATTAGAGCATATAATGACTTTAGCAAAAGCCCGTGCTTGTACGTACATTAAAGTCGAGTAACTCTTCACAGTGCCTCGTCCTTACATTAGTTTAGAACTGCGACGCTTAGTAGCCAACCGTGCTGATTGGTTGTGCGAATACTGCCAGGTTGCAGAAGCCGACAGGTCTTCAGCTTATCAAATTGACCATATCATTAGCGTTAAACACGGTGGCGCAACAACAGCAGATAACCTTGCCTATTCTTGTATTTTTTGTAATCTCCAGAAAGGAACTGATCTGGGATCTATTAATTGTGATTTTTGATCCGTAGACGGAAGGTAAAAATTGCCATGCCTTTTATATATCATCGGACTGTGAGATTTCAAGATACTGATGCTGCTGGAGTTGTTTACTTTGCTAATGTTTTGGCTATTTGTCACGAAGCATATGAAGCATCTCTAGGAGCATCAGGCATTGATATCAAAGATTTTTTTACTCATCCATCTGTAGCTTTTCCCATTGTTCATGCGAGTGTCGATTTTTTTCGCCCAATGTTTTGTGGGGATGGTTTGGCTGTTAAGTTAATGCCTCAACAGCTAAGTGAAGATAGGTTTGAAGTGACTTATGAAGTTATCGTTGATGAGGTTATTGTAGCTAAAGCACTTACTAAGCACGTTTGTATTGATACAAGTAGTAGAAGGAAAAGAGAGTTGCCTGATGAGATGAGGAATTGGTTGGAGATGAGTTAGGCACTGAGCGAAGAACCAGCCCTTCAGCATTAGTCCTTCAAAGATAGTGCTTTCCAGCTAAGGCTATGAGACACCAGCAATCATAAATCCCAAACCAAATAGCAAGCAACCCCAGAAGTGTAACGCTACGGCAATATATTTACAGTTACTGATTTTTTCTGGCTGGTTGTGATATTGCTGGACGTGGCGGCATAACTTTATGCCAAAGGGTAAACTTGCCCAACTTAGTAAAGTCCACACTGGGAAGATTCCCCAAAGCACAAAGACCAAAGTTAAGACATAAATGCTACCAGTAAACCAGTAGAGGAGTTGAGCGCCTTTTTGCGTCCCCAAACGGACGATAGGCGATCGCTTTCCGGCTGCCAAGTCATCCTCACTTTGGTGAAAGTGCGAGCAAAACAAAATCAAACTTGTGGCAATCCCGATGATCGCTGAAGCTGCTAAACTATGCCAAGACCAGCTCGTCGTTTGACTGTAGTATGCTGCTGTGACTGCTAACGGCCCAAAGGCAAAAAAGCAAATGATCTCTCCCAATCCCTGGTATCCTAAACGAAAGGGAGGTCCTTGATAGGTGTAGCCCAAAGCACAGCACAGGAGAATTATCCCGATTACGGTTAAGTCTTGTTGCCACCAGGAGATTGCTATTATTCCCAGCATTCCTAAAACCAAAAACAAGTTTCCTAACCAAAATATGAATGGCTTGTTACCAGTTAAATTTACTAGAGAATGATGTTTATGTTTATCGATTCCCGTTTCTGAATCAAACACGTCATTACTTAGATTTTCCCAAGCCAGAATCAAAATTGCCGCAGCTGAAAAAATCGCAAAAACGGCTCCATTCAAACTCTTGGTTTCCGCAAAAGCGATAGCCGTTCCTACCCATATTGGCATGATAGCAACACTGTACATTGGCGGTTTAATTGCCGCCATCCATAACGTCGTGTTGGGATTAGTACTGGGATCTGAGATCTGCTTTGTAGTCATCCGAATTCGTGATTATATTGAACTGTTAGCACTCCGTAGTGCCTGACTTTTTTTGCCTTTAACATCCAATAGATGTCGGCAACACTCCTAAGAAAAAGAGTTTTTCTGATAGAGTGTGGCACAGGAGCATCCACAACTAAACTAGTTAAAAGGTGACTCTTTATGTTACCTAATAAATAATACGACCACGAATTATCACACTTTAGGTAGATAACTTCAAAAAAATTTACTATTTTTAGATATATGACATTTTCTCCATGTCGCGCTGACTTTCGTGTATGTAATGAAGAGCTATACCAATTTCTGTTAGCACAACAAAATGGTATAAACCGTCATCGCTCACAAATTGCCAGTATTTCGCTTCCTATTGACAGAGTTGACCCTTTGGTAGTATTGGAACACCTGGCACAACCAAATCAACTCAGTTTTTACTGGGAGAATCAAAGCAAAAAAGAAGCGATCGCCGCCATTGACGCTGTAGAAAAATTAGAAATTGCCGGCAAAACCCGTTTTATCAAAGCTGAAGAGTTTATCAAAGAGTGTCTTCACAAAATCAATTATTTTCCTAGCACAAACCAACCTTTTTCTAAACCTATCTTTTTTTGTGGTTTCAGTTTCTTTGATAACAACGAAGAAAATTATCCATTTTCAGCAGCTAGTATTTTTCTTCCTCGTTGGCAAGTCGCTGTTAAAGACAATCGCTGTGTATTGGTGGCTAATACAATTATTAATGAGCGGGTAAATATTCAAAAAATACTAACCGCTTTGTGGACGAAAATCGAAATTATTAAATCTTTAGGATATAACTCTTCACTTGTTAATAAATCTTCACAGAAATATACAAGAAAGCAGGTGGCAAATCCTGAAAAATTCAAAAGTTCAGTTTCGTCGGCTTTAGAGAAAATCAACTCGAATTATTTAAAAAAAATTGTTCTGGCAGATGCACTGGACATTAGAGCGAGCCATCGTTTTAATTTATTTCAATCATTAAATAATCTGAGACAAATACATCCTAATTGTTATACATTTTCTCTAAGTAATGGTAAAGGACAAAATTTTATTGGAGCAAGCCCAGAACGCTTAATTACCATTCACAATCAACAATTAATCGCTGATGCAATGGCTGGAAGCGCACCACGAGGGAAAACACCCACAGAAGACGCCATCAACGCCACTCGCTTACTCAATAGCGAAAAAGAACAACACGAACATTCACTCGTACTCAATTTCATCAACCAACACCTGTGTGAGCTTGGTTTATTACCCCAAGTCTTAGCACCGCGACTGCGACAATTATCCAATATCCAGCACTTATGGACTCCGATTAATGCGGTAGTTCCAGCAAATGTACATCCAATAAATATAGTCGCCCAACTACATCCTACACCAGCAGTTGCAGGTGCTTCTAGAGATTTTGCCTGTAACGAAATTCGCCGCTACGAAAACTTTGAGAGGGGTTTATATGCTGCACCTCTAGGTTGGGTAGACTCGGATGGGAACTGCGAGTTTATTGTGGGAATTCGTTCGGCACTCATAGACGGCGATCGTGCTAGACTGTACGCAGGTGCTGGCATCGTCGCAGGTTCCGATCCTGACAAAGAACTTGCGGAAATTCAACTCAAACTTCAGGCTCTACTAAAGGCATTAGTTTGATATTGGATTGTTGATCGACTAATAAATCGCGGTGAATCAATGGCTTAGCATGATCCCCCGTGTAAGTACTGACAACATGACCATTACCAGTCATTTGATACTTATATGTTACCAAACCTTCTAAACCAACGGGACCACGAGGTGGCATTTGTTGCGTACTAATTCCGACTTCTGCACCAAAACCGTAACGGAAGCCGTCAGCAAAGCGAGTAGAACAATTGTGGTAAACTCCAGCTGCATTCACTAATGCTCCAAAAGTTGCAGCGGCTTCTATATCTTCAGTGACGATCGCATCGGTGTGCTTAGAACCATAATCATTAATGTGGGCGATGGCAACTTCAAGCGAATCCACAATTTTTACCGACAAAATCAAATCGCTGTATTCTGTTTCCCAGTCTTTTTCTGTTGCCACTGCAATATCTGGTAAAATCTTCCGGGTGGGTTTGTCGCCTCTTAATTCCACATTAAGTTTTTGCAAAGCTTCAGCAACTTTCGGTAAAAATATTGTCGCAATCTGGGAGTGAACTAATAAAGTTTCAATAGCATTGCAAGCAGCCGGATAATTTGTTTTCGCATCGATTGTAATTGCAATAGCTTTATCAATATCTGCCGCTTGATCTACATAAACATGACAGATGCCATCCGCATGACCCAACACTGGAATTCGGGTATTTTCTTGCACAAAACGGACAAAAGAGTTAGAACCTCTAGGAATAATTAAATCCACATATTTATCTAATTTTAAAAGTTCTTGGGTTTCTTCTCTTGTTGTCAACAGTTGCACGACATCTGGGTTAACTGTCGTTTGAGATAATCCAAGTTTCATTGCTTTGACTATCGCCTCACAAGAACGAATCGCTTCTTTACCACCTTTAAGAATAACGCCATTACCTGATTTTATTGCGAGAGAGACAATTTGAATTGCTGCCTCAGGACGTGCTTCAAAAATGACGCCTAAAACTCCTATTGGACATATGATTCGCTTGAGGATTAAGCCTGTATCGAGTTCGCGGTGAATTTGAACTGCACCGACAGGATCGCTTAGCTTACCTACATCTCTGACTCCAGCGATCGCATCTCTTAACTTGTGTTCGTCTAACTGCAAGCGCTTGTAAAGTGGTTTGGCAATTCCCACAGCCGTTTGACAATCAGCAAGATTGGCTGATAAAATTTCGGATTGTGCCGATTCTAACGCTTGGGCGATCGCCACAATTGCTTGGTTTCTGGCTTCAGTTGAAAGAACTGCCAGTTTGAGTGCAGCAAGTCTGGTTTTTTTAGCGATCGCGATTAGGGAAGAAAAATCATCTTGAGAAGCAGTCATTCGATTTTTGTGTTTCGTTTGAAATCAATGAATATCTTTTGATTAGCTTTGAATTCCTCCCAAGAAACATCAGGCACAGTCACCAGTTTCTCTTGTGTGGGATGGTCGAAAAGTGGGATACTCATTTGCTTGTTTAGGTAGAAGAGGAGAGGGGATCTGCTTCTTCAGTGTGAGAATGGGCAAGTTGGGCTTTTGCCTGTTGCCAGAGTGCTTCTAACTCATCTAAACTGTAATCAGAAAGAGGGCGATCGGCAAATTCCTCTATTTTTTGAAGGCGTTGGATAAATCTCTGATTTGTTCCTTGCAAAGCATCACTGGGATCGAGGTTATACCATCGGGCAAGTTGGAGAACCGAAAATAGCACATCACCTAATTCAGCTTGTTGTCTTTCTGGTGTTTCATGGGCTAATGCTTGCTTAAATTCCGTCAATTCTTCATTAAACTTTGCCCACACTTGGTCTATATTTTCCCACTCGAACCCGACGGTAGCAGCTTTTTGAGAAATCTTCATCGTTGCCATCAACGGGGGGAGCTGACGTTGATAGCGACTGAGTTGATGACTGAGTTTTTGAGTCTCTAGAGATTCTCCTTTTTCTGCTGCTTTGATTTGTTCCCAATTTTGCCGCACCTCATCAACGTTTTGCACTGACACATCACCAAATACATGAGGATGACGGCGAATCAGCTTTTGTGAGATACCTTGGGCAACTTCTAGAAGTGAAAATTGTTTGTCTTCGCTGGCGATTTGGGCTTGCAGAACAACTTGTAAGAGTAAATCGCCCAATTCTTCTGCAACTGCCTGAGGATCTTCACTATTGATGGCATCTACCACTTCATAAGCTTCTTCAATGACATACGGTGTAAGAGTTTGGGGCGTTTGAGCCAAATCCCACGGACAACCACCATCAGGCGATCGCAACTTTGCCACGATATCAATCAACTCTTGCACTGCTGCTAAGGTATCTTTCATAGTTAATAGTTAGTTGATAGTTGGGAATTGATAATTGTTCAAAAGTATCACTCACGATTTTCCTCTCCCTGTCTCCTTACTTGCCATTCGTGCGGTTCTTAGTCGTTTTTGGTTTACCCCGCCGAATGCTTTGTTGTGACTTTAGGCTTCTTCATTTTCGCACGCGGCAGCAAACCGCGAACTCCCTGCTTTTGGACACGCTTGTTGTCTGTACGTTCGCTCATGGCCGATAGCTGTTGCATCTTCAAGAAATATTTCAATCTCAAAAGTGCATCAGTTAATTTTAATGACATTTATTAAGAATGTAGCAACTTTATTGCGGAAACTTAACCTTAACTTCAAGATTTTCATCTCTGTCTATCGTGGCGTGGGTATTGTGGACTTGCACCAAATGTATAAAGTGGAGCAAAAAAGATGAGCTTGAGAATTTCTGTCAGCGACATTGAAAGCCGCGATTGGTCGAGCAGCAAGCGACTAGTGTCGATAGATTTGTGGCGCGGACTTGTCATGGTGCTGATGGCGTTAGATCATACTCGGGACTTTTTCTCCAATGTCCACTTTAGCCCAACAGACGTGACCCATACCAACATTCCTCTTTTTCTGACTAGATGGGTAACTCATTTCTGTGCCCCATCATTTATCTTCCTCGCTGGTGTTGCTGCCTATCTTTCTCTACAGCGCCGACAGAATAAAAAACAACTTTCCCAGTTTCTCCTCATCCGTGGACTCCAGAGGGGATGATAGCAGTTTTGGTTTTTGGATTAGGTGAGCCGCAAAATTTTTCTCCAAAATACTAGTGCGTTCTGAAGATTTATGTGCTACTATCTTAAAAGTGAAAAAACAAACGGGTGGTTAGCTCAGTTGGTAGAGCGCCTGCCTTACAAGCAGGATGTCACTGGTTCGAGTCCAGTACTACCCATTAAGTGAATTAAAGTTTGAGACGGTTTATGATTTTAATCGTTTAATGATATGTGTAAATTGTTGTCAAATGTTGGGAATCTTTCATTTAAACGGATTCACAATCTCTAATCGACCAGCTAATCTTAGTCCATCATGCATATCTTCAGAATAGAGAATACGTGCTTATAGCTTTATTGTAAGGTAATGAACTTCTCCTGCGCGACTGGGGGTGAATGAAGACCAACGGAAGACACAATTGACGCAAGATGAGCGTTTACAGAGTTTGCAAAAGCTCGCGACAATTGACTTGATGCCAGCTAGTCAATTGCGGGATTGTAAATTTTTTTGAAGCATTGCTACGGCAGTAGAGCAATACGACTAGATCTGTAGCAACTAGTTAAGGTTATCCAGAAGACGCCACATAAAATTGCTGCATTGCGTAAGCTATCATATAAATATACCGTCGTTGGGCAGAAGCCTCAAGCTGCTCAAGCTTTGCAAGTTGTTAAAACTGTTGCAAATGGTACTGAAAAATTTGTGCTTTTAGTCAAAATTGGCTAGAAGCACAAAGATTTAATAAAAGGTTAAGTTGATAATTTGTTGCGTCACTCATAATTAAGTAGTTCCATCAAAAGTCTTATGAGCGAGTTGGATATATACTACACAGTATTGGAATTGGATCGGGAAGCAACACTTGAGGAAGTCAACCAGGCTTACAAGGATTTGGCTTTTGTATGGCATCCTGATCGCATTCCAACAGACAATATCCGCTTACGAGAAAAAGCACAAAGAAAACTGCAAGAAATTAATGAAGCTCGAGAAAAATTACGTTCTCTAAAAGAAAAATCTCAAACTCCGCACACTGAATCAACAACCACAACTTCTCAGAAAAGCTCTCAAGCATCAAAACAAAACCCAGATTTAAGTGGTAAAGACTACAGTCGGGCGAATTTGACTAATAGAGATTTTTCTTGCAGAAATATGAGTTACGCTAACTTGAGCGGTGCTAATCTCAGCGATACTTTCATGCACAAAGTTAATCTCAGAGGCGCAAATTTATCGGAGGCTAATTTGTTTAGAGCAAACCTTCTTTTAGCTGATTTGAGGGAAGCGAATCTACGATCTGCTAACTTGATAGGAGCCGATTTGAGTGGAGCTGATTTGCGCGGAGCCAATTTAACAGGAGCGCGGATGCGATCTGGCGAACGCCTGCTTGTGAAACTGGTAGGAGCCAACTTGGTAGGAGCAATTATGCCTGACGGCACAATTTATGATTAAATCACAGATAACATTTCAATCACAACTCCTGTACGGGTAGGTTTTTCCTAAAAATAGACTTATTTAATATTAATAGGAAAAACCTACCCCTACTCGTAACTTCGTGCCTCCTAACTCCTGTACGGGTAGGTTTTTCCCAAAAATAGACTTATTTAATATTAATAGGAAAAACCTACCCCTACTCGTAACTTCGTGCCTCCTAACTCCTGTACGGGTAGGTTTTTCCCAAAAATAGACTTATTTAATATTAATAGGAAAAACCTACCCCTACTCGTAACTTCG